>NZ_BORB01000032.1:0-54730 GCF_018332955.1 Lederbergia ruris | reverse complement strand
AGTCTGGTGGCAATCGCGAAGAGGTCACACCCGTTCCCATCCCGAACACGGCAGTTAAGCTCTTCAGCGCCGATGGTAATAAGGGGCTTCCCCTTGTGAGAGTAGGACGTTGCCAGGCAAACGAAGGACATCCTCATGAAGAGGGTGTCTTTTTTATATCGAAGGTATAGCTGATGCAGAGATTCGGCCAAATAGCGCGCGCTCTGCCGAGCTAAATAAGGGTTTTTTAATAAGTTATAAAAGACATTCTTCTTAAAGGATGTCTTTTTTCATTTAATAAACCCTTTCTCCAATAGAATCCTTTGAATGGTTATTCCTTTACTGATTCATTACTACTCATGAAAGGGTAAGGAAAAGCAATTTATTGACATATGTTTGCCGCTAAGCGGGCGTTTTAACGTTATAGGGAAATATTCCCAAAAGACGTTTTGAACTATACAAATCTGGCTAAAATATTGATGATGGAAGATCGTTGCCTTTTTATTATCTTTTCATGTATAATTAAGTCAAATATAGTCAAAGTCAATTAAGGTAATAAGAAGGGAAGGAGGCGTGGCAATGAGGAATATATCGGATATTATTGAAAATTATTTAAAAAAGGTTTTGGAATTAAGTGAAAAAGAAATTGTTGAAATTAAAAGAAGTGAAGTTGCCGATAAATTTCAATGTGTCCCTTCCCAGATTAATTATGTAATCAATACTCGTTTTACAATTGAGCGAGGATATCTTGTGGAGAGTAAACGGGGGGGAGGCGGCTATATTCGCATTTCTAAAGTGCGTTCACATGATAAATCCCATTTAATTGATCAATTATCCGCTTTAACAGAAAGTCAAATTTCGCAGTCCAGTGCTCAAGATATTATTCTTCGCTTAGTAGAAGAGGGAATTGTAACGGAGAAAGAAGCAAAATTAATGTTAAGTGTTGTGGACCGCTCTGTTATTTATGTGGAACTTCCACTTCGAGATCAGTTAAGAGCTAGAATGCTAAAAGCAATGCTTCAAGCTATAAAATACGAATAGATAAAGGAAGGTGAGCGCAATGATTTGCCAGGAATGTAAAGAGAGACCAGCTACATTGCATTTCACAAAAGTTGTAAATGGGGAAAAAACGACTATTCAACTTTGTGAAAGATGTGCTCAAGAAAAAGGGGAATTATTTATGAATGAAGGCACTGGGGCTTTTTCATTCAATGATCTGTTGGCAGGTCTATTAAATTTTGATTCAGCTGTAAAACAAGCTAAACCAAACACTTCTCCTCCTGACTCTATCCTTCAATGTGATGTTTGTAAAATGACTTATCAGCAATTTATTAAAGTCGGTCGATTTGGCTGTGCTCACTGTTATGAAACATTTAGAGAACAATTAACTCCTATTTTAAAGAGACTTCATACCGGGAATATAGAACATGGGGGGAAGCTACCAAAAAGAATGGGTGGATCTCTTCATATCAAAAAGCAGGTGCAAAAGCTTAAAGCAGAATTACAATCTCTAATTGCGAATGAAGAATTTGAGCAGGCCGCTAAAATACGGGATCAAATCCGCTCCTTAGAAAAAAAATATCAAGATGAGGAGGGAAATCAAGGATGAGTCTAGAAAGATTTCTTAATAAGGCTGTCAGCTCATGGATGAGTGCAGAAGGACCAGAGGCAGATATTGTTCTTAGTTCTCGTATTCGCCTTGCAAGAAACTTGAAGAATTATAAATTCCCCACCTTGTTTGAAAATGAAGAGGCAAGGGAAATTGCTAGTAGATTGGATGGCATTGTTCAGTCTGGCTATCTCCAAGCTTATAAGGGAGTAGAGTTCCTACCGATTGAGCAATTAAAACAATTGGAAAAAAAGGTACTCGTGGAAAAGCATTTGATTAGCCCTCGTTTAGCGACAGATTCACCTTATGGAGCAGTCATCTTATCGGAAGAAGAAGATTTGAGCATTATGATCAATGAAGAAGATCATATCCGAATTCAATGCCTATTCTCTGGCCTTCAAATCAAAGAAGCCTTGGATAAGGCCAATGTTGTGGATGACCTATTGGAAGACCAAGTTGATTATGCTTTTGACGAAAGTTTAGGTTATTTGACTAGCTGTCCAACAAATGTGGGCACTGGTTTAAGAGCCTCTGTGATGGTTCACTTGCCCGCCTTAATTTTAACAAGACAAATGTCTCGTATCGTTCCAGCTATTAACCAGCTTGGCTTAGTAGTGAGAGGCATTTATGGTGAGGGGACAGAGGCATTAGGAAACATATTCCAAATTTCCAATCAAATTACATTGGGGAAATCAGAAGAAGATATTGTGGATGATTTAGTTAGCATCGTTCAGCAAATTATCACTCAGGAAAGATCCGCTAGGAAAGCATTACTTAAAACATCGAACATACAATTAGAGGATAGAGTGTTTCGTTCTTATGGAATTTTAGCGAATAGTCGAGTTATCGAAACGAAGGAAGCTGCTGAACGTTTATCTGATGTACGATTGGGCATAGATTTAGGATATATAAAACATTTATCAAGAAATATATTAAATGAATTAATGATTTTAACACAACCAGGTTTTCTTCAACAATATGCTGGTGGCCCGTTACGACCTGTTGAGAGAGATATGAAAAGGGCTGCCTTTATCCGAGAACGGTTGAAAATGGAAGAGAAGGATAGTTAGGAGGAGATTATATGATGTTTGGACGTTTCACAGAAAGAGCACAAAAGGTTTTAGCCTTATCCCAAGAGGAGGCATTGCGTCTTGGGCATAGCAATATTGGAACAGAACATATATTGTTAGGGCTTGTAAGAGAAGGAGAAGGAATTGCAGCTAAGGCCTTATATGGACTTGCGCTAAGCCCTGAAAAGATTCAAAAGGAAGTAGAGAATTTAATTGGCAGAGGAAATGAGCAATCGCAAAACCTTCACTATACACCCCGTGCAAAAAAGGTGATTGAATTATCGATGGATGAGGCGAGGAAATTAGGTCATTCCTATGTAGGAACGGAACATATATTGTTAGGTTTAATTCGAGAAGGAGAAGGCGTAGCAGCCCGGGTTTTGACTAATCTAGGTGTTAGTCTAAATAAGGCGCGGCAACAAGTTCTGCAATTGTTGGGAAATAATGAAGCCAATGCCCATGGCTCCAGTTCTTCTTCTAATGCAAACACTCCAACTCTTGATAGTTTGGCCCGTGATTTAACTGCGATTGCTAAAGAAGGCACACTTGATCCAGTTATAGGGAGAAGTAAGGAAATCCAAAGGGTAATAGAAGTTCTAAGTAGAAGAACAAAAAATAATCCCGTTCTTATAGGAGAGCCAGGTGTTGGGAAGACAGCGATTGCCGAAGGGCTTGCGCAACAAATTATCCAAAATGAAGTACCGGAAATTTTGCGTGACAAACGAGTCATGACATTAGATATGGGCACAGTTGTAGCAGGTACTAAGTATCGAGGTGAATTTGAAGATCGCTTAAAAAAGGTGATGGATGAAATTCGCCAAGCAGGTAATATCATTCTATTCATCGATGAGCTTCATACGTTAATCGGTGCAGGAGGAGCAGAAGGGGCGATTGATGCTTCAAATATTTTAAAACCATCCCTTGCTCGTGGAGAATTACAATGTATTGGTGCAACAACGCTAGACGAATATCGTAAATATATCGAAAAAGACGCTGCTTTAGAACGGCGTTTCCAACCGATTCAAGTCGATGAGCCAACCATTGAAGAATCTGTACAAATATTGGAAGGCCTTCGTGATCGTTATGAAGCTCACCATCGTGTCACCATTACAGATGAAGCGATCGAAGCGGCTGTACAATTATCAGATCGATATATTTCTGACCGATTCTTACCGGATAAAGCCATTGATTTGATTGATGAGGCTGGATCCAAAGTAAGACTCCGTTCTTACACAACACCACCAAATTTAAAAGAACTTGAAATACAGCTTGAAACGACTCGCAAGGAAAAAGATGCTGCTGTTCAAAGTCAGGAGTTTGAAAAAGCAGCCTCGTTACGAGACACAGAGCAGCGACTCCGTGAAAAACTTGAAAAAACGAAGAAAACTTGGAAGGAAAAGCAAGGCCAGGAAAACAGCGAAGTAACGATGGAAGATATCGCTCAAGTTGTATCCAGCTGGACCGGGGTTCCTGTTTCAAAAATTGCCGCTACTGAAACGGAAAAACTGCTGAAGCTTGAAGAAATTCTTCATTCTAGAGTAATTGGGCAAGAGGAAGCAGTGAAAGCTGTAGCAAAAGCTGTAAGACGAGCGAGAGCTGGATTAAAAGATCCGAAAAGACCGATCGGCTCCTTTATTTTCCTCGGGCCAACAGGTGTTGGAAAGACAGAATTAGGTAGAACCCTTGCTGAAGCTATGTTTGGTGATGAAGATGCAATGATTCGTATCGATATGTCCGAATACATGGAGAAGCATTCTACTTCACGACTTGTTGGTTCACCTCCAGGCTATGTCGGGTTTGAAGAGGGGGGACAGCTAACGGAAAAGGTTAGAAGGAAACCTTATTCGGTAATATTACTTGATGAAATTGAGAAGGCCCATCCAGATGTATTTAATATTTTACTCCAAGTCCTTGAGGATGGCCGTTTGACTGATTCGAAGGGAAGAACGGTTGATTTTCGCAACACAGTATTAATTCTAACCTCTAATGTGGGGGCTGAAGCGCTAAGAAGAAATAAATATGTCGGGTTCAGTATTCAAGATGGCGAACAAGACTATAAGGATATGAAGAGTAAAGTAATGGAGGAACTGAAAAAGGCCTTCCGACCAGAGTTTTTAAATAGAATTGATGAAATTATTGTTTTCCATGCTCTAGAAAAACCACAATTAAAAGAAATTGTGACTTTACTAGCAGATCAACTAGTCAAACGTTTGGAGGAGCAAAATATGCATCTTGAGATAACAGAAGCAGCAAAGGATAAGATTACGGAGGAAGGGTTCGATCCTGAATACGGAGCAAGACCGTTAAGAAGAGCTATACAGAAATTAGTGGAAGATCGTCTATCGGAAGAATTGCTAAAAGGGGGCATTGCTCCAGGACAACATATTTTAGTAGATGTAGAGAAGGGAGAATTAACGGTCAAAGCCACAGAGAAAACTATTTCTTAATCCGACCGTTCCCAGTATCTACATAAAACGGGGTACAGTTTTTGAAAGTACCCCGTTTCTTTTAGATTATATACATGAGAAGGGGAAATGGATGGCTAAGAAGAAAACAAAGTTTATATGTCAATCTTGTGGATATGAATCTGCTAAATGGATGGGACGTTGCCCGGGGTGTGGGGAATGGAATCAAATGGTAGAAGAAGTGAATATTGTTGGTAAGCAACCGAGACACTCATTTCAGCATACTGATCCAAATCATCAATCGAAGGCGACTTCGATTACATCCATTGCAACGAAAAGAGAACCAAGAGTCACAACTCAAATGAAAGAATTAAATCGTGTTTTAGGTGGGGGAGTTGTTGCAGGATCCCTTGTTTTGATTGGCGGTGACCCAGGAATTGGAAAGTCAACTTTATTGCTCCAGGTATCGGCTCAGTTAGCTAAAACAGAACAAAAGGTATTGTATATTTCCGGAGAAGAGTCAATCAGGCAAACGAAGTTGCGAGCCGATCGATTGCATGTCTCCTCGCCAGAGCTTTATATTTATGCAGAAACTAATTTAGAAGCGATCCATTTAACGATTGATGAAATTTCACCACAATTTGTAGTGATTGACTCGATTCAAACCGTCTATCATCCTGAAGTAACATCTGCTCCGGGAAGTGTCTCTCAAGTACGAGAATGTACGTCTGAGTTGATGAGAATAGCGAAGACAAAAGGAATCGCGATTTTTATAGTTGGACATGTAACAAAAGAAGGGGCGATTGCCGGTCCGCGATTGCTAGAGCATATGGTAGATACCGTTCTATACTTCGAAGGTGAACGTCATCACACCTATAGAATTTTGCGAGCTGTGAAAAATCGATTTGGGTCCACAAATGAAATGGGTATTTTCGAAATGAAGGAATCAGGCCTTACAGAGGTGGAAAATCCGTCGGAAATCTTCCTTGAAGAACGTTCAAAAGGAGCATCAGGCTCTACAGTCGTTGCCTCTATGGAGGGAACAAGGCCAGTGTTAGTCGAAATTCAAGCTTTAATTTCACCAACCAGTTTCGGGAATCCGCGCCGAATGGCGACAGGGATTGACCATAATCGTGTGTCATTATTAATGGCTGTTTTGGAAAAGCGAGTAGGGTTATTATTGCAAAATCAAGATGCCTATTTAAAAGCAGCTGGTGGCGTGAAATTAGATGAACCTGCAATTGACCTAGCCGTTGCGATTAGTATTGCTTCTAGTTTCCGTGACCAACCTACTCGGGCAACAGATTGTATGATAGGAGAAGTTGGTTTAACAGGTGAAGTCCGTCGTGTCTCGAGAATTGAGCAAAGGGTGCAAGAAGCAGCAAAATTAGGATTTGAACGGATTATTATTCCTGAAAATAATTTAGGTGGTTGGACCATTCCGGGTGGGGTGGAAGTCATTGGTGTGAAGACGGTAGGAGATGCTTTGCAACAAATATTTTAGTGAGTGACATCTACTATCGATCTTTATTTTATAGTTCATGGGAGGAATACAGAACTTTTTGGTTTTAAAGCGTGCTTATTGTTTATAATGATTAAAAGGAGGTGAAAGTATGTTAAAGAGAATTGTGCAAGCCTGCATTTTACTGTTGGGCGGAACACTTGGAATTTTCCTATTACCTTTATTACTAAAATTGATCCATTTTGATCATGTCGTTATGATTAATAATCCGTATATAACGGCTTTACTGGGTGCTATTATTTTTTATCTTATTACTTTTTGGACGATCAATCCGATTGTGAATTTTGTAAAGCGAATTGAGGATATGCTTGTGAAGGCCCCGATCACGGATATTCTATTCGGAAGCCTTGGTCTCGGTTTTGGTTTATTGCTTGCCTTTTTAATGGGTCTAGCGATTAATCAGATGCAAATCCCGATTCTTGACACGTTTGTTCCGATTTTATTAACATTATTGCTTGGTTATCTCGGTTTTCAAGTTGGCTTTAAGAAACGCGATGAATTGACAAGCTTCTTCTCACAAAGTCGAGGAGGAAAAAAACGAGGAGAGGAAAATCAAGAAGCGAAAAAGGAACAACTCTCAAGTCGTATGAAAATTTTGGATACAAGTGTTATAATCGATGGAAGGATTGCTGATATTTGCCAAACAGGCTTTTTAGACGGTATTATTGTCATCCCGCTTTTTGTATTAGAAGAGTTACAACATATTGCGGACTCATCGGATTCTTTGAAACGTAATCGAGGAAGACGTGGTCTGGATATATTGAATCGAATCCAAAAAGAAGTAAATATCAATGTGGAAATGTATGAGGGAGACTTTGAAGATATCCAAGAAGTGGATAGTAAATTAGTTAAGCTTGCGAAACTCATAGACGGAACGGTTGTAACCAATGATTTTAACTTAAACAAAGTCTGTGAATTTCAAAATGTGAAGGTATTAAATATTAACGATTTAGCGAATGCGGTCAAGCCTGTTGTTCTCCCTGGTGAGGAATTAAATGTTCAGGTAATTAAAGACGGAAAAGAGTATAACCAAGGTGTCGCTTATTTAGATGATGGCACCATGATTGTTGTCGAAGAAGGTAGAAATTATATCGGCAAAAGAATAGATGTGATTGTTACAAGTGTCTTGCAAACTTCTGCAGGACGAATGATTTTTGCGAAACCGAAATTAATGGAGACGGCATTGTAAGACAGGGGATTTTAAAGCGATGAATTATCAAGTAATCATTCCGGCCGCCGGATTAGGAAAGAGAATGGGGGCTGGGATCAATAAACTTCTTCTAAAATTAGAAGATCGACCGATTATTTTGCATACACTAGACACTTTTATTCAAGATCCGGATTGTCAAAAAATCATAGTAGTGATCAATGAAAGTGACCAGCATTTCTTTGAAGATCATTTACAAAAACACCAGTGGGAAAAGATCACCCTCGCTAAAGGGGGAGAAGAGCGACAATATAGCGTTTTAAATGGTTTAGAAGTAGCTGATCCTGAAGGCGTCATACTTGTGCATGACGGCGCTCGCCCCTTTGTTCAAAAGGCTGTCATTGCCCAATTGGTACAAAGTGCGGTTCAAAGCGGAGCGGCTATAGCGGCCGTTCCGGTTAAAGATACGATTAAAAAAACGGAAGGTCTTCATGTGGTTGAAACTATTAATCGCTCTAGCTTGTGGCAAGTACAAACCCCACAAGCTTTT
Source organism: Lederbergia ruris (assembly GCF_018332955.1). Classification (NCBI taxonomy): domain Bacteria; kingdom Bacillati; phylum Bacillota; class Bacilli; order Caryophanales; family Bacillaceae; genus Lederbergia; species Lederbergia ruris. The sequence goes on along the minus strand of NZ_BORB01000032.1, from coordinate 46,448 downwards.
CGTTTTTCACTTCTATATCAAGCACATAAACAGGCTAAAAAGGATCAGTTCCTTGGTACAGACGACTCTTCCCTTGTGGAGCGGCTAGGGCATTCGGTGCAAATTGTTCAGAGTGATTATGATAATATTAAATTGACTACGCCAGAGGATCTATTCTTTGCCAAGGCAATTATGGAAAAACGACTTAAAATTTAAGGGATATTGTTGAATAGGGAGAGGGAGAAGACATGTTTAGAATTGGACAAGGATTTGACGTCCATCAATTTGCAGAGGATCGCCCGCTTATTATCGGAGGTATTACCATTCCGCATGAAAAAGGGCTGATAGGTCATTCAGATGCGGATGTTCTATTACATACGATAGCGGATGCGTGTTTAGGAGCAATTGGCGAAGGGGATATTGGTCATCATTTTCCTGATACAGACCCCGATTTTAAAGATGCTGATTCGGCAAAATTGTTGGAACAGGTATGGAAGTTTGTGACTGATCGTGGATATACCCTTGTTAATCTTGATTGTACCATTATGGCTCAAAAGCCAAAAATGGCTCCTCATATTAAGAAAATGAAAAAGCGGATTGCGCAATTGCTAGAAGCGAATGAAGAACAAATTAATGTAAAAGCTACTACAACAGAGAAACTTGGATTTGTTGGTAGAGAAGAAGGTGTCGCCTCTATGGCGGTTGTTCTCCTTCAAAAGCAATCATAATAGTAGTTATTCCTTTTTTATGAATATAGTTCAGACAGGAAAATGGATAAAAATAGTGTACAATAGAATTTGTGAATTTTAGTCTTTAGGAGGCATGCTGGATGTCAAGTGAAGTAAGAGTGCGTTATGCGCCAAGCCCGACAGGCCATTTACATATTGGGAATGCGCGTACAGCATTATTCAATTATTTATTTGCCCGAAATGCAGGTGGGAAATTTATTATACGAATTGAGGACACAGACCAGAAGCGAAATATTGCCGGCGGAGAAGAGAGTCAATTAGCTTATCTGAAATGGCTTGGTATAGATTGGGATGAAAGTATTGATAAAGGCGGCGATTTTGGACCTTATCGTCAGTCCGAGCGAAACCATATTTATAAAAAATATTACGAAGATCTTCTGAATCGTGGTTTAGCTTATAAATGTTATTGTACAGAAGATGAACTTGAAGCGGAAAGAGAAGCTCAATTGGCACGTGGGGAAATGCCACGTTATTCAGGGAAATGCGCACATTTAACCGAAGAAGACCAAAAGAAGCTTGAAGCGGAAGGAAGAAAGCCAAGCATCCGCTTTAGAGTTCCCGCGGGAAAAACATATACTTTTAAAGATATGGTAAAAGATGATGTTTCTTTTGATTCAGATGGAATTGGGGATTTTGTCATCGTAAAGAAAGATGGTATACCAACGTATAACTTCGCTGTTGCGATTGACGATCATCTTATGGAAATGACGCATGTGCTTCGAGGTGATGATCATATTTCCAATACACCGAAGCAGTTGATGATTTTTGAGGCATTCGATTGGACTCCTCCTATTTATGGGCATATGACATTGATTGTCAATGAGAGTCGCAAAAAATTAAGTAAACGGGATGAATCGATTATCCAGTTTATTGAACAATACGCAGATCTGGGTTATTTGCCTGAAGCTTTGTTTAACTTTATTACGCTCCTTGGCTGGTCTCCGCAAGGTGAGGAGGAAATCTTCTCAAAAGAAGAATTTATCGAGATATTTGATGCCCAGCGTTTATCCAAGTCTCCTGCTCTATTTGATAAGCAAAAGCTTCTTTGGATGAATAATCAATATATGAAAGAGTTAGATCTAGATAAAGTGGTGGAATTATCCCTGCCACATCTTGTGAAAGCTGGTTTAGTTCGCGAAGAAATGAGTGAAGAAGAGGAAAAGTGGGTACGGAGTTTAATCGGTTTGTACCAGGAGCAAATGAGTTATGGTGCAGAAATCGTAGAACTTTCACAAATGTTTTTCCAAGACGAAATCGAATATGATGAAGCAGCAAAAGCCGTCTTGGAAGAGGAACAAGTGCCGGAAGTATTAGCTTCTTTCAAGAATATTATCCAGGACCTCGAGCCATTTGCAGCTCCGGAAATTAAAAAAGCGATCAAGGCTGTTCAAAAGGAAACAGGGCATAAAGGGAAAAAATTATTTATGCCGATTCGAATTGCTGTATCAGGCCAATCTCATGGACCAGAACTACCGAATTCGATCGAATTACTTGGCAAGGAAAAAGTTATTCGCCGAATCGAGCGTTTGTTGGGTTAACAAAATGAATAAAATATAATATATTAAAGAATATAATCAAGAACGTTGATGAGGAAAAGTAAAAAAACGAAGCTGATCAGAGAAAACCACCATAGGCTGAGAGTGGTTGCAGCCTCTCGTTTTTTGAAAATGCCCCTCTGAGTCTTACGCTGAACGGAGTATTCTTACTAGGCCTAAGCGGTCCTCTTGTCGTTACCAAGATCAAGCCGGGATGTTTTTCCAGATCTAGCTCCAGCGCCTAGCCCCTCGAGGTCAAATAACCTGAGCCAATAAAAGTCAAAACCGGACTTTTCTTGACTCAGAACATTTGCTTGTCGGGGCTGGTCAAGGCGCTTGCGCTTTTCTTATTACATCCAAGCAGAGTGGAACCGCGCTAAGGCGTCTCTGATTGATTCAGGGGCGTCTTTTTTTGTTGTTAGGAAGTTAACTAGTTAACTGAACTTTAGGTTGGGATGTATGTCTTGATAAGGGTTTTAGAAAAAACAGGTTCACTTTAGAAAGGGGTCATCACGCATGTTCAAACATATGAAAGAAGATATTAAGACAGTGTTTGACCAAGATCCTGCGGCACGTAGCACATTCGAAGTTCTCTTGACATACTCAGGATTGCATGCGATTTGGGCTCATCGTCTTGCACATGCTTTGTATAAAAGAAAGTTGTTTTTTCTAGCAAGAATGATTTCGCAGGTTAGTCGCTTTTTTACAGGGATTGAGATTCACCCAGGTGCTGTCATTGGTCGCCGCTTCTTTATGGACCATGGCATGGGGATAGTCATTGGAGAAACATGTGAGATCGGTGATGATGTCATTGTCTATCAGGGTGTGACATTGGGAGGGACCGGAAAAGAAAAGGGAAAGCGGCACCCTACGCTTAAAAATAACACTTTAATTGCAGCGGGAGCAAAGGTATTGGGAAACATTGTCATTGGCGAAAATTCCAAAATTGGAGCGGGATCCGTTGTTTTAAAGAATGTACCTGCCAATTCTACCGTTGTAGGGATTCCAGGAAGGGTTGTTGTCCAAGATGGTATGCGGCTGAACCAAGATTTAAACCATTGTGATTTACCGGATCCGATGTTAGATAAAGTGACAGAAATGGAACGGGAAATAAAAAATTTGCAAGAAGAACTTACGCGTTTAAAAACGGAGGATTTAACCAATCGAAAGGAGTCTTCGGTACATGACCATTCAAATTTATAATACATTAACAAGAAAAAAGGAAACATTTCAACCGATCGAACCGGGAAAGGTTAAAATGTATGTCTGTGGTCCGACCGTTTATAATTATATTCATATCGGGAATGCAAGACCTGCTATTGTGTTTGATAGCGTCCGCCGCTACTTAGAATATAGAGGGTATGAAGTCCAATTTGTCTCAAATTTTACGGATGTGGATGATAAATTAATTAAAACAGCAAGAGAACTTGAATCCGATGTGCCTACAATTGCTGAAAAGTTTATCCAAGCTTATTTTGAGGATGTTTCAGCCCTTGGCTGTAAAGAAGCGGATATACATCCACGCGTTACGGAAAATATGGATGAAATTATCGAGTTTATCGATACATTGATACAAAAAGGCTATGCCTATGAATCCCAGGGAGATGTGTACTACCGGACAAGGAAATTTACTGATTACGGAAAACTTTCTCATCAGTCGATTGACGATTTAAAAGTAGGAGCTCGGATACAAGTAGGTGAGAAAAAGGAAGATGCTTTAGATTTTGCACTCTGGAAGGCAGCGAAAGAAGGAGAAATTGCTTGGGATAGCCCATGGGGGAGGGGAAGACCAGGTTGGCATATTGAATGTTCCGCAATGGCCAAAAAATACCTTGGAGATACGATTGATATTCATGCTGGTGGGCAAGATTTAGCCTTTCCTCATCATGAAAATGAAATTGCTCAATCTGAGGCATTGACGGGAGAACCGTTTGCCCATTACTGGATGCATAATGGTTATATCAATATCAATAATGAGAAAATGTCAAAATCACTGGGTAATTTTGTGTTAGTCCATGATATTCTCAAAAAGGTCGACCCACAGGTTCTCCGTTTCTTTATGCTATCTGTTCATTATCGCAATCCCATTAATTTCAATGATGAGCTCCTTGAAAATGCAGGAGTAGCACTCGGACGGTTGCGCACATCTTATCAGAACTTAAAGCATCGTTTGCAAGCAAGTGCTAATTTAGCTGATCATGATCAAGAGTGGCTACAAAAGATTAACCAACTCGTGAGCACGTTCGAAAAAGAAATGGATGATGACTTTAATACAGCTGACGGGATTGCCGTACTTTTTGAGTTAGCCAAACAAGGAAATCTATATTTACGGGAAGAGAACACATCTACTAAAGTGATTGAAGCATTTTTAAATACATTTGAAGAGCTTTTCTCTGTGCTCGGATTGAGAATCGAGCAAAATGAACTGCTTGACGAAGAAATAGACGAACTGATAGAACAAAGATTGGAAGCGAGGAAGAATCGAGATTTTGCTTTAGCTGATCAAATACGAGATCAACTAAAGGAAATGAACATCATTTTAGAGGATACCCGACAAGGTACAAGATGGAAAAGAGGATAACGGCAATGGAGCCAAATGTGAAGGACTTTCGACAATTGAATGGCTTAGCACTTGCCTATATGGGGGATGCCGTGTTTGAGGTTTATATTCGGCATCACCTCTTACAAAAAGGTAAAACAAAGCCACATAAGCTTCATATCGAAGCGACCCATTTCGTATCGGCCAAAGCGCAGGCCGCTATATTAAAACAACTGTTGGATGAAAACTTTTTAACGGAAGAAGAGTTAGCTGTCATGAGACGAGGGAGAAATGCAAAATCTGGAACGATACCCAAAAATACAGATGTGCAAACTTATCGACATAGTACAGCCTTCGAAGCTGTAATCGGCTGGGTTTATTTATCCAATGATCAAGAACGTTTAGATGAAATTATGGAAGAATCAATCCGGAAAATTGAAAAAGGGGAGTGAAACAAACATGAGTAAAGAGTGGATTGCCGGCAAAAACCCTGTTATAGAAGTTTTAAAATCGGAGAGAGGCATTCATAAAATTTGGATAGCTGAAGGTTCGCAAAAGGGCTCGATGCAGCTGATTATGAAGCTTGCGAAGGAACGGAATATATTGGTTCAATTTGTTCCGAAGCAGAAAATAGACCAATTAGTCAGTACAAATCATCAAGGAGTTGTAGCACAGGTTGCGGCCCACCAATATGCGGAACTAGATGACCTTTTCGAAATGGCTAGTAAGAGAGGAGAAGATCCATTTTTTCTTATTTTAGATGAACTGGAGGATCCTCATAATCTTGGTTCTATTTTACGTACAGCGGATGCGGCAGGGGTTCATGGTATTATTATTCCGAAACATCGTTCTGTAGGACTAACGGCTACTGTAGCCAAACTATCGACTGGAGCTATTGAATATGTACCCGTTGCAAGAGTAACCAACATCCCAAGAACGATCGATGAATTAAAAACGCGTGGTGTTTGGATTTTTGGAACGGAAGCAAAGGGTAGTGAGGATTATCGAAAAATGGATGCCACAATGCCTCTAGCATTAGTAATTGGGAATGAAGGAAAAGGGATGGGGCGATTAGTTCGGGATAAATGTGATTTTCTCATCCATTTGCCAATGATGGGACATGTCACTTCACTTAATGCATCCGTAGCGGCCTCTTTGTTGATGTATGAAGTGCTGCGGAAACGTTCGCCTATTGAGGGGTAGATTATGGATATCCTGATTGTAGATGGCTACAACATCATCGGTGCTTGGCCAGAATTAATCGAACTAAAGATGAAAGACCTTGCTTCAGCACGTGACCGCCTTATTGAAATTATGGCTGATTATCAAGGATTTACTGGGCAAAAGGTGATCATTGTCTTTGATGCCTATGAAGTAAAGGGGATTGAAAAAAGGTACCAAAACCATAAGGTAGAAGTCATCTTTACCAAAATAGAAGAAACAGCAGATGAAAGAATTGAAAAGTTAGCCATTGAATTAAGTAATAGACGCACGCAAATTTATGTTGCTACATCCGATTATACCGAACAATGGGCAATTTTCGGTCAAGGGGCATTAAGACTATCTGCTCGTGAGCTTTTAATAGAAGTTCAAGCTATTGATAAAAACATTGGTAAAAGCCTAAAAACCACAAGAGAAAAAGTGCCGGCCGCCAAAATTCCCTTAAGTACAGAAGTTGCTGAAATCTTTGAGAAATGGCGACGTGGTTTAAAATAAGGTTGACGTATGAAAATTCTGTTATGTATAATGATTCTATCGATGGATCTAAGGGTGGGGGATAGAGTGACCTCGAATATCAGGTTAGACAGCGGCATCAATTATGATTTATTGGAAGATGAAGAGTTGATCGAACTGATTCAAGAAGGAGAAAGTGAAGCACTGGATTACCTCATAAAAAAATACCGTAATTTTGTTAGGGCGAAGGCGAGGGCCTACTTTTTAATAGGTGCTGATCGCGAAGACATTGTACAAGAAGGCATGATCGGACTTTACAAAGCGATTCGTGATTTCAAAGAAGATAAATTGGCTTCTTTCAAAGCTTTTGCAGAGCTTTGCATCACAAGGCAAATTATTACGGCTATTAAGACAGCCACCCGTCAAAAACATATCCCGCTTAATTCTTATGTTTCTTTGGACAAGCCTATTTACGACGAAGAATCTGATCGAACATTAATGGATGTGATTTCAGGAGCAAAGATTTTGGATCCTGAAGAGCTTTTAATCAATCGGGAAAAGATTCATAATATAGAATCAAAAGTGATGGAATTATTAAGTGATTTAGAAAGAAAAGTATTAGCTCTCTATCTAGACGGTAGATCTTACCAAGAGATTTCCGAAGAGCTGGATCGCCACGTAAAATCAATTGATAACGCTTTACAAAGGGTGAAAAGAAAGCTAGAACGTTATCTGGAACTGCGAGAGTTCGGCGTTTGGTAATGGTGTTATATTGACAGATATCGACTTACGTGATATTTTTTAAAAGATATAAGAATGCCTAGAGAGCGGGTGTGAAATGTGAAAAATAAAGTCGCATTAGCCTGTGTAGATTGTGGATCACGTAATTATTCAACCGATAAAAGTACTAGAGCTACGACAGATCGCTTGGAATTGAAGAAATTTTGTAAGAACTGTCAAGCTCATACCATTCATAAAGAAACAAAATAACCATTTTCATATATTAGAGGATGTTCAAAAGTAAGGATCAAATGGATGAACAAAGGATAAACGGCTAAAGGCGCCACTTCCTGTGGAAACGCCGTTTTGACCAACATCCTGTTGGCCTAAATTCGCGACAACAATCGCTATGCCTTTGTGACCTGCGTCCTGCAGACCTCGGTAAAAATGATACTGTGAATCAGCGTAATTAGCCGCTGGGTCCTTTTTATCCTCCTTTTGAGCCCATATTATTAGTAAAATTTTGGAGGTACGATCATGTCAAGCGTAATGCAATTCTTTCGCAATGTTCGCTCAGAGATGAGGAAGGTCAGTTGGCCACGCCGAAAGGAATTAACTAGTTATACCATTACTGTTGTTACCACTGTTGCCTTGTTAGCACTATTCTTTGCTGGCGTAGATTATATCATTTCATATTTTATGCGTTTTATTATTGGAAATTAAAATAGATATTTAGTTATTTGTATAACTTTTATGAACTCATGTTATAATGGAATTATATATTACTTTTTTCAAGCCCGGTTCCCGGGTTTTTTGAGTTTAGTAAGAAATGCGAAAGCGTCTGTTCAGCGGCGTAAATTTGTTAGTCGTTATAGATAGGCACTATGAGAAGAGTATTTAAACGTAAGTTTTTAAGTGATAGGGAGGGAAGGACAGGCGTCCTAATCAATGGAAAAAAACTGGTATGTTGTCCATACGTATTCTGGCTACGAAAATAAAGTGAAAACAAATCTTGAAAAGCGCGTAGAGACGATGGGAATGGAAGATAAAATTTTTAGGGTGATCGTTCCTGAAGATGAAGAAACGGATATAAAGAATGGAAAAAAGAAAGTTGTAAAAAAGAAGGTCTTTCCAGGTTACGTATTAGTGGAAATTATTATGACAGATGATTCTTGGTATGTTGTTCGCAATACACCAGGTGTAACGGGATTTGTTGGTTCCTCAGGATCAGGCTCTAAGCCAACTCCTCTACTTCCCGAAGAAATCGATTTTATTCTAAAGCGTATGGGATTAGAAGACAAACATCTAGATGTTCATTTTGAAATTGGCGAAACGGTTACAGTGAAGGAAGGACCGTTTGCTAATTTCACAGGAAAAGTGGAAGATTTAGATGCAACAAAAGGAAAAGTAAAAGTTATGGTCAATATGTTCGGTCGAGAAACCCCTGTTGAACTCGACTTTGGACAAATTGATAAATTAAACTAACAACAACTTGAAATTACTCGTAAAAAGTGATAATATCTTTTAGGTCAATAGTATCTTTAATTTCTATTTGAAAGATGTTGATTATTGGCTATTTTTATAATGAGTGGGAGGGTGTAACAACCCCATTACCACATCACGGACTTTAAGGAGGTGCGTCTCGTGGCTAAAAAAGTAATCAAACTTGTAAAATTACAAATTCCTGCAGGTAAAGCGAATCCAGCTCCACCAGTAGGACCGGCACTCGGTCAAGCAGGTGTAAATATTATGGGATTCTGTAAAGAATTCAATGCTCGTACTGCAGATCAAGCAGGATTAATTATCCCTGTAGAAATCACAGTATTTGAGGATCGTTCCTTTACATTTATCACCAAAACTCCACCCGCTGCAGTTCTTCTAAAGAAAGCAGCTGGAATTGATTCAGGTTCTGGTGAACCTAACAAAAAAACAGTTGCTGTTGTTAAACGTGACAAAGTGCGCGAAATTGCAGAAACAAAAATGCCCGACCTAAATGCTGCCAGCGTTGAAGCTGCTATGCAAATGGTTGAAGGTACAGCACGTAGCATGGGTATCAAAATCGAAGACTGATCGATTTCCAGTGCATAAACAAGGTTACTGTAGAGGGAAGGCTGGGACCGTTCAGCCTTCCTTTATTGCTTAAAACCAAGCTGTATAGCAAGGTTTTACACTCTGTCTGTAAAAGACGGGATTCCTAGTGTGATGGTTATGACGCAACTATAACCATTAGCATTAGCGCTTTTCTTGATCTAGCTCCAGCACCTAGCGACTAGCAAATTTACGGTTTCTTCCTACGATAAGTCAACATCGATTCGCTTTTCAAGCTCATCGTGGTTCCTTTATCTTAGGCCACAGGATGTTGGTCAGAACAGCTTTGCGCCAGGACGGCGCGAATTTAGCTGTTCATCCTTCATCTGAAATTTGTACGTCGCTGGACAGGTGCTCGCGCTTTTCGACGTGGGAGGTCATTCCGCTAAAACCACATTACAGGAGGAAATAAAATGGCTAAAAAAGGCAAAAAATATATTGAAGCTTTAAAACAAATTGATCGTTCAAAATCTTACCCAATCGCAGAGGCAATTGAACTTGCGAAGAAGGTAAATTTCACTAAATTTGATGCAACCGTTGATGTATCTTTCCGTTTAGGAATTGATACGAAAAAAGCTGACCAACAAATTCGTGGCGCAGTTGTTCTACCTAATGGTACTGGTAAAACACAACGTGTACTTGTATTTGCGAAAGGTGAAAAAGCGAAGGAAGCAGAAGCTGCTGGTGCTGATTATGTTGGAGATGCAGAATACATCAATAAAATTAACCAAGGCTGGTTCGATTTTGATGTAGTAGTAGCAACTCCAGACATGATGGGGGAAGTTGGTAAACTAGGTCGTACTCTTGGACCTAAAGGTTTAATGCCGAACCCTAAAACAGGTACTGTTACATTTGATGTAGAAAAAGCTGTGAATGAAATCAAAGCAGGTAAAGTAGAATATCGTGCAGATAAAGCAGGTATTGTTCATGTACCGATCGGGAAAGCTTCTTTCGACGATGAAAAACTAGTTGAAAATTATAATACTATCCTTGATACATTAACAAAAGCAAAACCAGCTTCTTCAAAAGGTAAATACTTTAAAAATATTACCGTTTCTACAACAATGGGTCCTGGACTGCGCGTAGAATCCGCTTCTTTATAAAAAATATTGACTTACAGTGATATAATCTGTTAAGATATTAGCTGTTGAAAATATAATAATACATTTGTACCGTAGACAGCAGGTGCTAGTGTGAATTCATAACTAGCTTAATTTCCCGCCGAGGTTCTTGCGATAAAACTCAATTGTTTGAATTGAGAGCAAAAAACCTCCATGTCTATGTATGGAGGTTTTTTGCTTCATATATACGGGTATAAATGTCATTTTGAATTAGGAGGTGTAAGGATGAGCGCAATTATTGAACAAAAGAAACAACTTGTAGATGAAATTAAAGAGAAATTTCAATCTAGTGTTTCGACAGTTGTAGTTGATTACCGTGGTTTGACCGTAGGGCAAGTTACTGAACTTCGTAAACAACTTCGTGAAGCAGGAATTGAGTTTAAGGTTTATAAAAACACAATGACTCGTCGTGCAGCAGAAGCAGCTAACCTAGAAGGACTTGGTGATGCCCTTACAGGACCAAATGCGATTGCATTCAGTACGGAAGATGTTGTAGCTCCAGCGAAAATTCTTAACGAATTCGCGAAAAAGAATGAAGCACTAGAAATCAAAGCTGGAGTGATTGAAGGCAATATTGCCTCTGTTGAAGAAGTGAAGGCTCTTGCTGAACTTCCATCTCGCGAAGGTTTGCTTTCTATGTTGCTTAGTGTTCTTCAAGCGCCAATGCGTAATTTGGCTCTTGCTACAAAAGCAGTTGCTGATCAAAAAGAAGAACAAGGTGCTTAATCGGTAAATGAGCAATGCAAGGTTATAACGGAAACGTATAGATTATTAAAAAACAATAAATGGAGGAAAATAAATCATGACAAAAGAACAAATCATCGATGCTGTCAAAGAAATGACAGTTCTTGAACTAAACGATCTTGTTAAAGCAATTGAAGAAGAATTTGGTGTAACAGCTGCAGCTCCTGTAGCGGTAGCTGGTGGTGCTGCTGGTGGCGAAGCTGCTGCAGAACAAACTGAATTTGACGTAATCCTTGCTGGTGCAGGTGGTCAAAAAATTAAAGTTATTAAAGTTGTACGTGAAGTAACAGGTCTTGGCTTGAAAGAAGCAAAAGAACTTGTTGATAACGCTCCTAAGCCAATCAAAGAAGGTGCTTCTAAAGAGGAAGCGGAAGAAATCAAAGGTAAACTTGAAGAGGTTGGAGCAGAAGTCGAAGTTAAGTAAGAATCTGCTGGGGATGTTCAAAAAGTCCGGTAAAAATGACACTTCGAATTTCTTCGTTGGCTTGTTTCTGTGCTGCTCATGTATCTGGATAAAGGTTCTTCTGCTAAAGCCGCCCACGTCCTGTGGGCAACGCAGAAGTCAGTACATCCTGTACAAGTCTGCTGCTCGAAACTGCGCCGCCTCGAACTTCTTGGTCCTTTTTATCCTCCTTTTTGAATACTTACCTAAATAAAAAGCTCGCTGTTTAATGGCGAGCTTTTTTGCCTAAGCTTTTCTTTGAGGGGATAACGTTAGCTAGAATATGATGTTTCGAACACCATACTTCTTGATTCCATCTAAGTAAACCTATTGTTATAGAGGAAAGTCTTGTTATGTATCATCAACTATTAGGTTTAAAAAGGAGGCTGCGGTGATTGGTGGATCATTATTATTCACGGCAACCAGAAATTGCGAGTAATCCAATTTACTGGGATGCGACCTTGCGGGATCATTTATTGCATTTTAAAACGGACCAAGGGGTCTTTTCAAAAAAAGAAGTTGATTTTGGATCGCGGTTCTTAATCGAAGCTTTTCAAGCGCCGAACGAAGGAACGATTTTAGATGTCGGTTGTGGCTATGGACCGATTGGGCTCACCTTAGCAAAAGAATACCCAGATCGACTGATTCACATGGTAGATATTAATCAAAGGGCACTTGAATTGGCGAAAGAAAATGCTGAAATCAATCGGGTCCATAACGTTAATATCTATGAAAGTGATGGGCTTTTAAATGTAAAGGAAGGGAATTTCTCGGCGATTGTAACCAATCCGCCAATCCGCGCAGGCAAACAGATTGTCCATCGAATGTTTGAACAGAGTTTTCAACATTTAAAGGCAGACGGTGAACTTTGGGTTGTCATTCAGAAAAAGCAGGGGGCACCATCTGCAAAAGCCAAATTGGAGGAGTTATTCCGCCATGTGGAAATCCTGGCAAAAAGAAAAGGCTACTATATTTTGAAAGCAAGAAAATGATTGACCTTCAGGAACTTTTGTGGTAACGTTGTATAATGCTAATATAGTGTTTTCTAATTTATTGCCTAAATAATGAATAGAAGTATGGATTTGGGCAAAGTTGGAAAAGATTATAAAATAATAGTTCGTAATATGAAAAATGTGGTTTTCAAAGCAAAACCCTTTTTCTTTTTGTCTAAGGATATTGCATTTTTTCTGGAATCACTTGAGAAAATGTCGCTATGAATGAGTGTTCAAAAAGGAGGGTAAAAAGGACCGTTTTTACCGGACATTTTGAACAACCTATTAAAATGCACTATTTTGAGGGGTGAATCAGTTGACAGGTCAACTAGTTCAGTACGGACGGCACCGCCAGCGTAGGAGCTTTGCTCGTATTAGTGAAGTATTGGAGCTGCCGAACCTTATCGAAATCCAAACTTCTTCTTATCAATGGTTTCTTGATGAGGGTTTAAAGGAAATGTTCCAAGATATTTCTCCAATTGAGGATTTTGCCGGAAATCTATCATTGGAATTTATTGATTACAGTTTAGGTGATCCCAAGTATTCTGTTGAAGAGTCAAAAGAGCGAGATGCAACATACTCTGCTCCGCTTCGAGTAAAATTACGTCTAGTGAATAAGGAAACAGGGGAAGTAAAAGATCAAGATGTTTTTATGGGAGATTTTCCATTGATGACAGAAATGGGCACATTTATTATTAATGGGGCTGAACGTGTCATCGTATCACAATTAGTACGCTCACCAAGTGTTTACTATAGTGGGAAACTTGATAAAAATGGTAAAAAGGGATTTACCGCTACTGTTATCCCAAACAGAGGGGCTTGGCTAGAATATGAAACAGATGCGAAGGACGTTGTATACGTCCGCATCGATCGCACGAGAAAATTGCCTGTAACAGTGCTGTTACGTGCACTTGGTTTTGGCTCTGATCAAGAAATCATCGATTTAATTGGTGATAACGAATATCTTAGAAATACATTAGAAAAAGATAATACAGAAAGTATTGAGAAAGCTTTATTAGAAATATATGAGCGTCTTCGTCCTGGAGAGCCTCCAACTGTCGAGAATGCACGTAATTTGCTAATATCGCGTTTCTTTGATCCAAAACGTTATGACCTAGCAAACGTTGGTCGTTACAAAATAAATAAAAAGTTGCATATTAAGAACCGTCTGTTCGGTCAAAGACTAGCAGAATCATTGGCTGATCCCGAAACAGGCGAAATCATCGCGGAAAAAGGTACAGTGTTAGATCGTCGGACTTTAGATAAAATTCTTCCAAGTCTTGAAAATGGAGCAGGATTTAAGACTTACAGCCAACAATCTGGTGTTTTAGATGAAGATATTGTTGTACAGTCGATCAAAATTTATGCACCTAATGAAGAGGATGATAAAGTCATTAAAGTAATTGGAAATGCTTATGTGGAAGAAGAGGTTAAAAACATTACACCTGCTGATATTATTTCTTCCATTAGTTATTTCTTTGACTTGTTATATGATGTTGGAAATACAGATGATATTGATCATTTAGGAAATCGTCGTCTTCGCTCTGTAGGGGAATTGCTGCAAAACCAATTTAGAATTGGGCTTTCCCGAATGGAAAGAGTCGTAAAAGAACGTATGTCCATTCAAGATGTGAATACAATCACTCCACAACAATTAATTAATATTCGTCCTGTGATCGCATCTATAAAAGAATTCTTTGGAAGCTCCCAGCTTTCTCAGTTTATGGACCAAACCAATCCACTTGCTGAATTAACGCATAAGCGTCGTTTATCAGCACTAGGACCTGGTGGTTTAACCCGTGAAAGAGCGGGAATGGAAGTGCGTGACGTTCACTACTCTCACTATGGACGTATGTGTCCAATTGAAACACCAGAGGGTCCAAATATTGGGTTAATTAACTCTTTATCAACATTCGCAAAGGTGAATCGATTTGGTTTTATCGAAACACCATATCGTCGAGTTGATCCTGAGACAGGGTTGCTCACAGATCAAATCGATTATTTGACTGCTGATGAAGAAGATAATTATGTCGTTGCACAAGCCAATGCCCCACTTTCTGATGAAGGTGCGTTTATAAATGATGAGGTTATTGCTCGTTTCCGTGGTGAAAACACAGTAGTGAGGAAAGAACGCATCGACTATATGGATGTCTCACCAAAACAAGTTGTTTCTGCTGCTACTGCTTGTATACCATTCCTTGAGAATGATGACTCAAACCGTGCTTTGATGGGAGCGAACATGCAACGGCAAGCTGTACCGCTTATGAAACCTGAAGCACCTCTAGTTGGAACTGGAATGGAGTATGTCTCCGCTAAAGACTCTGGAGCTGCGGTAATTTGTAAGCATGATGGAATTGTTGAACATGTTGAAGCCCGTGAAGTTTGGGTTCGAAATACACAGGTAGTGGACGGACAAGAAGTAAAAGGTGACTTGCGTAAATATCGGATGCAGAAGTTTATTCGTTCTAACCAAGGAACCTGCTATAATCAACGGCCAATCGTTAGTGTCGGCGACCGCGTCACGAAAGGAGAAATCCTCGGTGATGGTCCTTCCATGGATCTAGGTGAACTGGCTCTTGGACGAAATGTGCTTGTTGCCTTCATGACTTGGGAAGGTTACAACTATGAAGATGCGATCATCATGAGTGAACGCTTAGTAAAAGATGATGTTTATACATCTATTCACATAGAAGAGTATGAATCAGAAGCGCGTGATACAAAGCTTGGACCTGAAGAAATGACACGTGATATCCCGAATGTTGGCGAAGATGCTCTACGCAATTTGGATGAACGAGGCATTATCAGAGTTGGAGCAGAAGTAAAAGACGGTGATCTGCTTGTAGGAAAAGTAACACCGAAAGGCGTTACTGAACTTACAGCTGAAGAAAGATTATTGCATGCTATTTTCGGTGAAAAGGCACGTGAAGTTCGAGATACTTCTCTACGTGTTCCCCATGGGGGAGAAGGGATTGTCCTTGATGTGAAAATTTTCAACCGTGAAGATGGAGATGAACTACCACCAGGTGTGAATCAGCTTGTTCGTGTGTATATTGTCCAAAAACGGAAGATTTCCGAAGGGGACAAGATGGCTGGACGACATGGTAACAAAGGGGTAATTTCTCGTATTCTTCCGGAAGAAGATATGCCTTATATGCCAGACGGTACTCCTGTCGATGTCATGTTGAACCCATTAGGTGTTCCTTCCCGTATGAACATTGGTCAAGTTCTAGAATTGCATCTTGGAATGGCTGCAAGAGGACTTAAGCTTCATATGGCTTCACCTGTTTTTGATGGAGCGACGGAGGAAGATGTTTGGGATACAATTGAAGAAGCAGGAATGGCGAGAGACGCTAAGACAGTCCTGTACGATGGTCGAACAGGTGAACCATTCGATAATAGGGTATCTGTCGGAGTCATGTACATGATCAAATTGGCTCACATGGTTGACGATAAATTGCATGCGCGTTCCACTGGTCCCTATTCACTTGTCACACAGCAACCGCTTGGTGGTAAAGCCCAATTTGGTGGCCAAAGGTTTGGTGAGATGGAAGTGTGGGCACTAGAAGCCTATGGGGCAGCTTATACACTTCAAGAGATATTGACTGTTAAATCGGATGATGTTGTCGGTCGTGTGAAAACTTATGAAGCCATTGTCAAAGGTGATAATGTTCCTGATCCTGGTGTACCAGAATCATTTAAAGTCCTCATTAAGGAGCTTCAGAGCTTAGGTATGGATGTGAAAATCCTATCTGGTGATGAAGAGGAGATTGAGATGCGTGATTTAGACGATGAAGAAGATACACAACAAGCTGACACATTAAATATTGCGCCAGATACAAATGTAGAAGAAACTGCAGGATCAAGAGAATAATTTCTATGTTAGCAAAAAGGGTAAAAACCTGTAGACGAAAAGGGAGGTAGGCCCCTTGCTGGATGTTAATAATTTTGAGTATATGAAAATAGGCCTTGCTTCACCGGACAAAATCCGTTCTTGGTCATACGGAGAAGTCAAGAAACCAGAAACGATTAATTATCGTACATTAAAGCCTGAAAAAGACGGTTTATTTTGCGAAAGAATTTTTGGACCTTCTAAAGATTGGGAATGTCATTGCGGAAAATATAAACGTGTTCGTTACAAGGGTGTTGTTTGTGATCGCTGTGGCGTAGAAGTAACGCGTACGAAAGTACGAAGAGAAAGAATGGGCCATATTGAATTAGCGGCACCTGTTTCTCATATTTGGTACTTTAAAGGAATACCAAGCAGGATGGGACTTGTTTTAGACATGTCCCCTCGTGCCCTTGAAGAAATTATTTATTTTGCCTCCTACGTTGTAACGGATGTAGGAGAAACAACACTAGATAAAAAACAACTTTTGTCTGAAAAGGAATATCGTTTATACCGCGAAAAATACGGCACGAAATTTCAAGCTTCCATGGGAGCAGAAGCTATTAAAAAGCTTCTTCAAGATATTGACTTAGAAAAGGAAGTAGACCACCTGAAGGAAGAATTAAAGACTGCACAAGGACAACGCCGTACTCGTGCTATTAAACGCCTTGAGGTTCTAGAAGCATTCCGTCATTCTGGAAACAATCCTGACTGGATGATTTTAGATGTTCTTCCTGTCATTCCACCAGAATTACGTCCAATGGTTCAATTAGAAGGCGGACGCTTTGCTACTTCTGATTTAAACGATCTGTATCGTCGGGTCATTAACCGTAATAATCGACTAAAAAGATTATTAGACCTTGGAGCACCAAGTATTATTGTTCAAAACGAGAAACGTATGCTTCAAGAAGCTGTTGATGCTTTGATTGATAATGGAAGAAGAGGAAGACCTGTTACAGGACCTGGAAATCGACCATTAAAATCTTTGTCTCATATGCTAAAAGGGAAGCAAGGGCGTTTTCGTCAAAACTTGCTTGGAAAACGGGTTGATTATTCAGGACGTTCTGTTATCGTGGTTGGTCCACATTTAAAAATGTATCAATGTGGATTACCAAAAGAAATGGCGCTAGAGTTATTTAAGCCATTTGTCATGAAGGAACTGGTCGAAAAGAACCTTGCCCATAATATCAAGAGTGCTAAAAGGAAGATCGAACGTGTTCATCCAGAAGTTTGGGATGTCTTAGAAGATGTCATCCGTGAGCATCCTGTTCTATTGAACCGGGCACCGACTCTTCATAGACTTGGAATTCAAGCATTTGAACCGACTCTCGTTGAGGGGAGAGCCATTCGTTTGCACCCACTCGTTTGTACTGCGTATAATGCAGACTTTGACGGTGACCAAATGGCCGTTCACGTTCCTTTATCTGCTGAAGCGCAAGCTGAGGCACGTATCTTAATGTTAGCAGCCCAAAATATCCTAAATCCTAGGGATGGAAAGCCAGTTGTTACACCTTCTCAGGATATGGTACTTGGTAACTATTATCTAACATTAGAACGTGAAAATGCTGATGGTGAAGGAATGGTCTTTAAGGACACAAATGAGGCTTTACTTGCCTATCAAACTGGGTATGTACATTTACATTCACGTATTGCGATTCATGCCAACTCATTAGTAAACGAAACTTTTACGGATGAACAAAGGAAAAAATTACTTATCACTACGGTAGGTAAGATTATTTTCAACGAAATTCTTCCACCATCGTTTCCGTTTATTAATGAACCAACAGATGAAAATCTTGTTAACAATACACCTGATCGCTACTTTATTGATACGACTGAAGATGTAAAAGCGCATATTAAGAAACAACCGCTTGTTCTTCCATTTAAGAAAAAGATATTAGGGAATATTATTTCTGAAATATTCAAGAGATTCCAAGTGACGGAAACATCCAAAATGTTAGACCGTATGAAGAATCTTGGTTTCAAATATTCCACTAAAGCGGGTATAACAGTGGGTGTTGCAGATATCGTTGTACTTGCCGAGAAGGAAGTTATTTTGCAAGAAGCGCAAACAAAAGTAGATAACGTTATGAAACAGTTCAGACGCGGTCTGATTACAGAAGAAGAACGTTATGATCGTGTGATTTCAATCTGGAGTGCGGCGAAGGATACGATTCAAGATAAATTGATGGGCTCTTTAGAACGATTAAATCCTATCTTTATGATGAGTGATTCGGGTGCAAGGGGTAATGCTTCCAACTTTACACAGCTAGCAGGTATGCGCGGGTTGATGGCTAACCCAGCTGGTAGAATTATTGAGTTACCGATCAAATCAAGCTTCCGTGAAGGACTAACTGTACTAGAATACTTTATTTCCACTCACGGAGCGCGTAAAGGTCTAGCTGATACAGCCTTGAAAACAGCTGACTCAGGTTACTTAACGCGTCGTCTTGTAGATGTGGCGCAAGATGTCATTATTCGCGAAGATGATTGTGGTACAGACCGTGGTCTTCGTGTTGCGGCGTTGAAAGACGGCACTGAAGTAATTGAGACGCTTGAAGAACGTTTGATTGGACGTTTTGCAAGAAGCAAAATTGTTCATCCGGAAACAGGAGAAGTCCTTGCGCACGAGAACGAATTAATTAACGAAGATATGGCAAAAGAAATCGAAAATGCGGGCGTTGAAGAAGCATGGATTCGTTCTGCCTTTACATGTAATACTCGTCATGGCGTTTGTAAAAAATGTTATGGCCGTAACCTTGCCACTGGATCGATTGTGGATGTTGGGGAAGCTGTCGGCATCATAGCGGCACAATCTATCGGGGAGCCAGGTACTCAATTAACAATGAGAACCTTCCACACTGGTGGTGTTGCAGGTGACGATATTACCCAAGGTCTTCCACGTATCCAAGAACTATTTGAAGCCCGTAATCCTAAGGGACAATCGATCATTACTGAAATTGGCGGTGTCGTAACCTCTATTTCAGAGGGCCGTGACCGTCAGTTGGAGATTGTGATCCAAGGAAAAATTGAAACTCGGACATACAATGCACCTTACACATCTCGCCTTAAAGTGGCGGTAAATGATGAAGTGAAACGAGGCCAGGAGCTCACAGAAGGTTCAGTGGATCCTAAAGAACTTCTACGAATTCTCGATGTAACGGCCGTTCAAGAATACTTGCTGCGTGAAGTTCAGAAGGTCTACCGTATGCAAGGGGTAGAAATTGGAGATAAGCACGTAGAAGTAATGGTTCGTCAAATGCTTAGAAAAGTTAGAGTGACAGATGCTGGGCATACGGATGTATTACCAGGAACACTTCTTGATATTCATCAGTTTACAGAAGCGAATAAGAAGACGCTTATGGAAGGAAATCAACCTGCAATCGGGCGTCCGGTCTTACTTGGTATCACGAAAGCCTCTTTGGAGACAGACTCATTCCTGTCTGCTGCTTCCTTCCAAGAAACGACTCGCGTTCTTACGGATGCAGCCATTAAAGGTAAGACAGATGAACTTCTTGGTTTGAAGGAAAATGTTATTATTGGTAAGTTAGTTCCTGCTGGAACAGGAATGCAACGTTATCGTAAGATTGCCGTTGCAGCACGTTCAGAAGAAGAACAACTCGAATCAGTAGAATAACTAGATCTAAATGGGTGACCCGTCGAGATCGCCTCGGCGGGAACACTTTTTACGATATTTTTATCAATTGTTATTGACAATGAAAATAGCAAATGATACTATATTCAAGGTGAACTTACATTAACCTGTTACTTTGGAGGATTTGCCAATTGTCTTATGAAAAAGTTTCACAGGCTGACAATGTAATCATTGGAACAAAACAGACAGTGAGAGCTCTTAAATCAGGGCTTGTCCTAGAGGTTCTACTCGCCTCGGATGCAGAGACGCGAATTATCCATCCTATTATTCAGGCTGCAGAAGAAGCGAACGTACCTATTACTATGGTTGACTCAATGAGAGACCTTGGTAAAGCGTGCGGTATAGAAGTTGGAGCTACAGCTGCTGCAATCTTAATTTAAGATGTTTTTGCAGATGATGAACTGCAAAAACTTGTTTTTTGCTTCAAAAAGAACCACCTGGATGTGTGGGCTTAACAAACTATGAAAGGAGGAACCATCAATGCCTACAATTAACCAATTAGTACGTAAACGCAGAAAGTCAAAGGAAACGACTTCTGACTCACCGGCTCTTAATAAAGGCTATAACAGTTTTAAGAAAATCAATACAGATTTATCTTCACCACAAAAACGTGGTGTATGTACACGTGTAGGTACTATGACACCGAAAAAACCAAACTCAGCACTACGTAAATATGCTCGTGTGCGTCTTACAAATGGAATCGAGGTAACAGCTTATATTCCAGGAATCGGACATAACCTACAAGAACACAGTGTTGTTCTTATCCGTGGTGGACGTGTAAAAGACTTACCGGGTGTTCGTTACCATATCGTTCGTGGGGCTTTAGATACTGCTGGTGTTGAAAACCGTGCTCAAAGCCGTTCAAAATATGGAACAAAGAAACCTAAAGCTAAAAAGTAATAAAGATAAGCCAATTAGAGCGATGAATGAAGTAATTGAAAGGAGGAAACAATATGCCACGTAAAGGACCTGTAGCAAAAAGAGATGTATTGCCAGATCCGCTCCACAACTCAAAGCTTGTCACTCGTTTAGTGAACAAGTTAATGGTTGATGGTAAGAAAGGAAAGGCGCAAAGTATTCTCTACTCTGCTTTTGACCTTATTCAAGAACGTACAGGCAAAGATCCAATGGAAGTATTTGATCAAGCCTTGAAAAATATCATGCCCGTTTTAGAAGTTAGAGCTCGCCGTGTAGGTGGTGCTAACTACCAAGTGCCAGTTGAAGTTCGCCCAGAACGCCGTTCAACTCTTGGACTACGTTGGTTAGTGAACTATGCTCGTCTTCGTGGAGAAAAAACGATGGAAGAGCGTTTGGCTAACGAAATCATGGATGCAGCTAATAATACTGGAGCTTCTGTGAAAAAACGTGAAGAAACTCATAAAATGGCAGAAGCAAATAAAGCATTTGCTCACTACCGTTGGTAAGATAAACCAACTATTATATATAATAGTAAAACTAATCATCCTAGGAAGGAGAAATACGAAATGCCTAGAGACTTCTCCTTAGAAAAGACACGTAATATAGGGATTATGGCTCATATTGATGCCGGTAAAACAACCACAACAGAGCGTATTCTTTTCTATACAGGGCGCATTCACAAAATTGGTGAAACACATGAAGGTGCTTCACAAATGGACTGGATGGAGCAAGAGCAAGAACGCGGTATTACGATTACATCTGCTGCAACAACTGCACAATGGAAAGGGCATCGCGTGAACATCATTGACACTCCTGGACACGTAGACTTTACCGTTGAAGTTGAACGTTCACTAAGAGTACTTGATGGTGCGGTGACTGTTCTTGATGCTCAGTCTGGTGTTGAACCACAAACTGAAACAGTTTGGCGCCAAGCAACAACGTATGGTGTACCACGTATTGTTTTTGTTAATAAAATGGATAAGATCGGTGCTGACTTCCTTTACTCAGTTAGTACGATTCGTGATCGTCTACAAGCTAATGCTCATCCGATTCAATTGCCTATCGGCGCGGAAGATGCTTTTAAAGGTATGATTGATCTTGTCGAAATGAAAGCTTGGTATTATGAAAGTGATGATCCACAAGATCCAATCGAGGGAGAGATTCCTGCAGACCTTCAAGAGCAAGCAGAAGAGTTGCGTACTAGCTTAATTGAAGCTGTTGCAGAACTTGATGAAGATCTTATGATGAAATATCTCGAAGGTGAAGAAATCTCCGTTGAGGAATTAAAAGCTGCGATCCGTGTAGCAACATTAAAGGTAGAATTCTACCCTGTGCTTTGCGGTACGGCCTTTAAAAACAAAGGTGTTCAAAAGGTATTGGATGCCGTTGTTGATTATCTACCTGCACCAACGGATATTGAGTCGATTAAAGGTATTGTACCCGATACTGGTGAAGAAATTGCTCGCCATGCGGATGATAGTGAACCATTCTCGGCACTAGCATTTAAAGTAATGACAGACCCATATGTTGGTCGACTTACATTCTTCCGTGTATATTCTGGGCAATTAAACTCTGGATCTTATGTCCAAAACTCAACAAAAGGCAAACGTGAGCGGGTTGGACGTATCCTTTTGATGCACGCTAACCACCGTGAAGAAATCAACACTGTTTATAGTGGAGACATTGCAGCGGCTGTTGGGTTGAAAGATACGGCAACTGGGGATACTCTATGTGATGAAAAGGAACTTGTTATTCTTGAATCAATGGAATTCCCAGAACCAGTTATTAGTGTTGCTGTTGAGCCTAAATCAAAGGCTGACCAAGACAAAATGAGTACGGCACTTGCTAAATTGCAAGAGGAAGATCCAACATTCCGTGCGGAAACAAATCCTGAAACAGGTCAAGTTGTCATTTCTGGAATGGGTGAGCTTCACTTAGATGTTCTTGTTGACCGTATGAAGCGTGAATTTAAGGTTGAGGCTAATGTGGGTGCTCCGCAAGTTTCTTACCGTGAAACATTCCGCACAAGTGCACAAGTTGAAGGGAAGTTTATCCGTCAATCTGGTGGACGTGGTCAATTTGGTCATGTATGGATTGAGTTCAGTCCGAATGAAGAAGGCAAGGGCTTTGAGTTTGAAAACGCGATTGTCGGTGGGGTAGTTCCTCGTGAGTATATTCCTGCTGTTCAAGCGGGTCTTGAAGATGCAATGGATAATGGTGTAATTGCTGGTTATCCTTTGATTGACATTAAAGCAAAACTTTATGATGGGTCTTATCATGATGTTGACTCAAGTGAAATGGCGTTTAAGATTGCTGCTTCTATGGCTTTAAGAAATGCAGCAGCGAAATGTGATCCAGTTTTGCTTGAACCACTTATGAAAGTAGAAGTTGTCATCCCGGAAGAATATCTTGGTGATATCATGGGAGATATTACTTCTCGTCGTGGTCGCGTTGAAGGAATGGAAGCACGTGGAAATGCACAGGTAGTTAAGGCCTTTGTTCCACTTTCAGAGATGTTTGGTTATGCAACATCCCTTCGTTCTAATACGCAAGGTCGTGGTGTTTACACAATGTTCTTTGATCACTATGAAGAGGTGCCAAAATCCATTGCTGAAGAAATCACGAAAAAAAATAACGGCGAATAATTGATTTTATTTGCACAATCAAGTATAACTACTAATAGATATGCATAGATTCGCTAGAAAATGCTTTCCGTATTTTTATAGCGTCTCTCATACTTACTATTTTCTAATTAAAAGGAGGATTTCCTAATGGCTAAGGAAAAATTTGATCGTTCCAAATCACATGCTAATATTGGTACAATTGGTCACGTTGACCACGGTAAAACTACTCTTACTGCTGCTATCACGACTGTTATGGCAAAACGTGGTGGCGCAGAAGCAAAAGGTTATGATATGATCGATAACGCTCCAGAAGAGCGCGAACGCGGGATTACAATCTCTACTTCACACGTTGAATATGAAACTGAAACTCGTCACTATGCACACGTTGACTGCCCAGGACACGCTGACTATGTTAAAAACATGATTACAGGTGCTGCCCAAATGGACGGCGCAATCCTAGTTGTGTCTGCTGCTGATGGCCCAATGCCACAAACTCGTGAGCATATCCTTCTATCTCGTAACGTAGGTGTTCCTTATATCGTTGTATTTATGAACAAATGCGATATGGTAGATGACGAAGAGTTGCTTGAATTAGTAGAAATGGAAATTCGCGACCTTCTTTCTGAATATGACTTCCCAGGTGATGACATTCCTGTTATTAAAGGTTCTGCTCTTAAAGCTCTTGAGGGAGAACCAGAATGGGAAGAAAAAATTGATGAATTAATGGCTGCTGTTGATGAATATATTCCAACTCCAGAACGTGACACTGACAAACCTTTCATGATGCCTGTTGAGGATGTTTTCTCTATTACAGGACGTGGAACAGTTGCAACTGGCCGTGTAGAACGTGGTCAAGTTAAAGTCGGTGATGAAGTTGAAATTATCGGTCTAGCTGAAGAAGCTGGTAAAACAACTGTTACAGGTGTTGAAATGTTCCGTAAGCTTCTTGACTATGCTGAAGCTGGAGACAATATCGGTGCACTACTACGTGGTGTAGCTCGTGAAGATATCCAACGCGGTCAAGTATTGGCTAAGCCTGGATCCATCACTCCACATACTAACTTCAAAGCTGAAGTGTATGTACTATCAAAAGAAGAAGGTGGACGTCATACTCCATTCTTCTCTAACTATCGCCCACAATTCTATTTCCGTACTACAGACGTAACTGGCATTGTTACTCTACCAGAAGGTACTGAAATGGTTATGCCTGGCGATAACATCGAAATGACAGTTGAATTAATTTCTCCAATTGCGATTGAAGACGGTACTCGTTTCTCAATCCGTGAAGGTGGACGTACTGTTGGTTCTGGTGTTGTAACTGTTATTGAAAAATAATTGAAATATGGAGCAAACAGAAATCATCTGTTTGCTCTTTTTTCTTTTTGAAAGATCTTCTTTTTCAATGAAAACTTGAAAATACCTCAATTAAATTCTTCCATTATTTACGAACTTGTTTCTTAGTGAAAAACTTTGTATAATCATTTAGGTGAATCATTATTGAAATTATATAGATTGTTATTGCATCTAGGTTTCAATTTCTGTATAATGAATAATGTTGGTCTTTGACTGCGATGATGTGGAAGGTTGCTGACACACCCGGCCGCTTTGCCATGGCGAGTGTGTGGGAAATTTTCACGGAGTAAGTCTATTTTAAAAATAGGCGAAAAAGGAGGGAAAGTAATGGCAAAACAAAAGATTCGTATCAGATTAAAAGCTTATGATCATAGAATTTTGGATCAATCAGCTGAAAAGATTGTTGAAACTTCAAAGCGTTCAGGTGCAAGTGTCTCAGGGCCGATTCCATTGCCAACTGAGAAAACTGTTTACACAATTCTTCGTGCGGTGCACAAATATAAGGATTCTCGTGAACAATTTGAGATGCGTACACATAAACGTCTAATCGATATTAATAATCCTACTCCACAAACAGTAGACTCACTAATGAGATTAGACTTGCCGTCAGGCGTTGACATTGAAATTAAACTATAATAAATAAACTTTAAATGAAAATCAGGAGGTGTGACTTATGACCAAAGGAATCTTGGGTAGAAAGATTGGTATGACGCAGGTTTTTGCTGAAAATGGTGAATTGATCCCTGTTACAGTCATTGAAGCTGCCCCAAACGTAGTACTTCAAAAGAAGACGATTGAAACAGATGGATATGAAGCTGTGCAACTTGGTTTTGAAGAGAAACGTGATATTCTTTCAAACAAACCGGAAAAAGGACATGTTGCGAAAGCAAACACTGCACCTAAGCGCTTCATCCGTGAATTTAACGGAGTAAATATAAATGAGTATGAAGTTGGTCAAGAAGTCAAAGTAGATATTTTCGCGGAAGGCGATCTAGTAGATGTATCAGGGATTTCTAAGGGGAAAGGATTCCAAGGTGCTATCAAACGTCATGGCCAATCTCGTGGACCTATGTCCCACGGTTCTCGTTATCATAGAAGACCTGGTTCAATGGGGGCAGTTGACCCTGCACGTGTTTTCAAACAAAAGGCATTGCCTGGTCGCATGGGTGGAGAAAGAATTACCATTCAAAACCTTCCAATTGTAAAGGTTGATGCAGAACGTAACCTTATCTTAGTAAAAGGGAACGTACCTGGACCTAAGAAAGCATTACTAGAAGTGAAAACAGGAATTAAAGTGAAGTAATACATTCATAGAAAGGAGGAAACAAGAATGCCGAAAGTAACATTATATAGTCAAGCAGGCTCTAAGGTTGGGGATATTGACCTTAATGAATCTGTTTTTGGAATTGAACCAAACAATAGTGTATTGTTTGAAGCAATTGTTATGCAAAGAGCTTCCTTAAGACAAGGAACTGCAAAAGTAAAAAATCGTTCAGAAGTACGTGGCGGCGGTGCAAAACCATGGCGCCAAAAAGGTACTGGTCGTGCTCGTCAAGGATCTATTCGTTCTCCACAATGGCGTGGCGGTGGTACTGTATTTGGTCCTGTTCCACGTAGCTACAGCTACAAACTTCCGAAAAAAGTTCGTCGTTTAGCCATTAAATCGGCATTATCAACAAAGGTTCGTGAGGAAAGTCTTGTTGTACTAGAATCACTTAACTTTGATACACCAAAAACAAAAGAATTTGTTAAAGTATTAGCAAATCTTCCAGTTGGTAAAAAAGCTTTAGTCGTTACAGACACTGTGAATGAGAATGTTGAGTTATCCGGAAGAAATATTCCTGGAGTAACTGTTATCGATGCATCTAACTTGAATGTATTGGATGTCAGCAATCATCAAACATTGATCTTGACGAAAGCTGCAGTTGAAAAAGTAGAGGAGGTGCTTGGGTAATGGATGTACGTGATGTTATTAAGCGCCCCATCATTACAGAACGTTCTATGGAACAAACGGCTGACAAAAAGTACACTTTTGAAGTAGACGTTAAGGCGAATAAAACACTGATCAAAAATGCTGTAGAGCAAATTTTTGACGTGAAAGTTGAAAAAGTTAATGTCCTTAATTATAAAGGGAAATTCAAGCGCATGGGCCGTTTCGTTGGCTATACAAACAAGCGCCGTAAAGCTGTTGTAACTCTAACTGAAGATAGCAATGAAATTGAATTTTTCGAAGTGTAATCCGGCATAAATTATAGAAAGAGGAGGGAACAAAATGGCGATCAAAAAATACAAACCTACCTCAAACGGACGTCGTAATATGACAGGTTTGGATTTCTCTGAAATTACGACTGACAAACCAGAGAAAACTTTGCTTGAGCCTCTTAACAGAAAAGGCGGCCGTAACAATCAAGGTAGAATGACAGTTCGTCATCGCGGCGGTGGACATAAGCGTCAGTATCGTGTAATTGATTTTAAACGAATCAAAGATGGTATACCAGGACGCGTTGCTACAATCGAATATGATCCAAACCGTTCCGCAAACATTGCATTAATTCATTATCATGATGGGGAGAAACGTTATATACTTGCCCCTAAAAACCTTAAAGTGGGTATGGAAGTAATGTCTGGGCCAGAAGCAGATATTAAAGTCGGAAATGCCCTTCCATTGGCTAACATTCCAGTGGGTACTTTTGTACACAATATTGAATTGAAACCAGGTAGAGGTGGACAATTGGTTCGCTCTGCAGGAACTTCTGCTCAAGTTCTAGGTAAAGAAGGTACAAAATATGTTTTAGTTCGTTTGAATTCTGGTGAGGTTCGAATGATTCTTGCTACTTGCCGTGCTTCTGTTGGTCAAGTAGGTAATGAACAACATGAGCTTGTGAATGTAGGAAAAGCCGGACGCTCACGTTGGCAAGGCAAACGTCCACACGTTCGTGGATCTGTTATGAACCCGAATGACCATCCACATGGTGGTGGGGAAGGACGTACACCAATTGGCCGTAAATCACCTGTTACACCTTGGGGTAAACCAACAATTGGTTATAAAACACGTAAGAAAAATCATACAACAGATAAATTCATCGTACGTCGTCGTAAAAAATAACGAGATTGAACTACGGTTCGAAGATAGGGCCGTAGCACAATCACGAAGGGAGGTTCTAGTATGGGACGCAGCCTAAAAAAAGGCCCATTCGCAGATGAACATTTGCTCGCAAAAGTGGAAAAATTGAATGAAGGTGACAAAAAGCAAGTTGTGAAAACTTGGTCTCGTCGTTCAACGATTTTCCCTAGCTTTGTTGGACACACAATTGCAGTCTACGATGGTCGTAAGCATGTACCGGTTTATATTAGTGAAGATATGGTAGGCCATAAACTTGGTGAATTTGCACCAACCCGCACTTACAGAGGTCATGCCGGGGACGATAGAAAAACTAAACGCTAATGAGAGGAGGGCAACATAATGCAAGCTAAGGCCGTTGCTAAAACAGTACGAATTGCTCCTCGTAAAGCACGTCTCGTCGTTGATCTTATTCGAGGAAAGCAAGTGGGCGAAGCAGTTTCGATTTTGAAACTAACTCCGAAAGCTGCCTCCCCAATCGTGGAAAAACTGTTAAATTCTGCGATCGCAAATGCAGAACATAACTATGATATGGACATTAATAATCTATTGGTTTCTCAAGCTTATGTTGATGAAGGACCAACAATGAAAAGATTTCGTCCACGTGCACAAGGTCGTGCAAGTCAAATTAACAAACGCACAAGCCATATCACAATTGTGCTATCTGAAAAGAAGGAGGGGTAATACGTGGGTCAAAAAGTTAATCCAATCGGTATGCGTATCGGTGTTATTCGTGACTGGGAATCAAAATGGTATGCCGACAAAGAGTATGCAACGTTATTGCATGAGGATATTAAAATTCGCGAATATATTACAAAGCGTCTAGCTGATGCATCTGTATCACGTGTTGAAATTGAACGTGCTGCAAATCGCGTAAATATCACGGTCCACACTGCCAAGCCTGGCATGGTTATCGGTAAAGGTGGTAGTGAAGTAGAAGCTTTACGTAAAGCTCTAAATAAACTTACAAACAAAAGAGTTCATATTAACATTATTGAAATTAAAAAGGCTGATCTTGATGCGAAATTGGTGGCAGAAAACATTGCACGCCAATTAGAAAACCGTGTATCTTTCCGTCGTGCGCAAAAGCAAGCTATTCAACGTACTATGCGTGCAGGTGCAGATGGTATTAGAACAATGGTGTCGGGTCGTCTTGGTGGAGCCGATATAGCTCGTGCTGAACATTACAGCGAAGGAACTGTTCCACTTCATACACTTCGTGCTGATATAGATTATGCTCATGCTGAAGCAGACACTACCTATGGTAAGCTTGGTGTGAAAGTATGGATTTATCGTGGAGAGATCCTTCCAGAAAAGAAAAAATCTGTGGAAGGAGGAAAATAACCATGTTAATGCCTAAACGTGTGAAATATCGTCGTGAACATCGCGGTAAAATGCGTGGCCGTGCTAAAGGTGGAACAGAAGTTTCATTTGGAGATTACGGTCTACAAGCTACAGAAGCTTCTTGGATTACAAGCCGTCAAATTGAAGCAGCGAGAATTGCGATGACTCGTTATATGAAACGTGGCGGTAAAGTGTGGATTAAAATTTTCCCTCACAAGCCATATACAGCTAAACCTTTAGAAGTTCGGATGGGGTCTGGTAAAGGGGCACCTGAAGGATGGGTAGCTGTTGTAAAACCTGGAAAGATTATGTTTGAAATTGCTGGGGTTCCTGAAGAAGTAGCAAGAGAAGCCCTTCGACTAGCTGCACATAAACTTCCGATTAAAACGAAATTTGTAAAACGAGAAGAAATTGGTGGTGAACCAAATGAAGGCTAAAGAAATCCGTGATCTAACCACTGCCGAAATTGAACAAAACGTAAAATCCTTGAAGGAAGAATTATTTAACCTTCGCTTCCAACTAGCTACTGGGCAACTTGAAAATACTGCCCGCCTTCGCGAAGTTCGCAAATCAATTGCTCGATTGAAAACTGTCGTTCGTGAAAGAGAATTAGAGGCTGAAGTTAACAATTGATAACCGGAGAGGAGGTTAGCGGAAAATGAGTGAACGCAATCAGCGTAAAGTTTATACAGGAAAAGTGGTTTCGGACAAAATGGATAAAACCATTACTGTTATGGTTGAAACTTACAAAAAACATTCTTTGTACGGCAAACGTGTGAAGTATTCTAAGAAGTTTAAAGCTCATGATGAACACAACGAAGCGAAAATCGGTGATGTAGTGCGGATTATGGAAACTCGTCCACTATCAGCTACAAAACGCTTTCGTTTGGAAGAGGTTGTTGAGAAAGCAATCATTATTTAATGACATGATTCGGATACATGCTTTCCGAAGGGAGGTAAACTAGATGATTCAACAAGAATCTAGAATGAAAGTTGCTGACAATTCTGGTGCACGTGAAGTACTTACCATTAAGGTCTTAGGTGGCTCAGGTCGTAAAACAGCTAATATTGGTGATGTTGTTGTCTGTACAGTCAAACACGCAACACCAGGTGGCGTTGTCAAAAAAGGTGACGTTGTAAAAGCTGTTATTGTTCGCACTAAGAGTGGCGCACGTCGTCCTGATGGATCTTATATTAAGTTTGATGAAAATGCCTGTGTCATCATTCGTGATGATAAAGCACCTCGTGGAACGCGTATCTTCGGACCAGTTGCACGTGAACTACGCGATAGGAATTTCATGAAAATCATCTCTCTGGCTCCAGAGGTTCTTTAATAAATCCATGATACGGTTACTCAAGGAGGTGCGATGCAATGCAAATTAAGTCTGGCGATAAAGTAATGGTTATCACAGGTAAAGACAAAGGAAAAACTGGTACAGTGCTTGCTGCTTACCCTCAAAAAGACCGCGTGCTTGTTGAAGGTGTAAATATTGTGAAGAAGCACTCTAAGCCATCACAAGAAAATCCACAAGGTGGAATTGATTCTCGTGAAGCTGCGATCCATGTTTCTAATGTTATGGTAATCGATCCAAAGACAAATGAACCGACAAGAATCGGTTATAAACGTGTAACCATTAAAGGCAAGGATGGCGTTGAAAAACAAGTAAACGTCCGTGTTTCTAAAAAATCCGGTGAAATCCTTGATAAAGATGTTGAGAAAAAGATCATAAAGTAAGCAGATGAAGGGAGGTACACGACATGAACCGCCTAAAGGAAAAATTTGATAAAGATATTACACCAGCTCTAGTGAGCAAGTTTAATTATAAATCTGTAATGGAAGTCCCTAAGATTGAAAAAATCGTCATCAACATGGGTGTTGGGGATGCTGTTCAAAATGCAAAAGTGCTTGACAATGCTGTAGAGGAACTTGGTCTTATTACTGGTCAAAAGCCAGTTGTAACGAAAGCGAAAAACTCTATCGCAGGTTTCCGTCTACGTGAAGGGATGCCAATTGGAGCAAAAGTAACGCTTCGTGGAGAGCGTATGTATGATTTCTTTGATAAATTAATTTCAGTATCTCTCCCACGTGTACGTGACTTCCGTGGAATTTCCAAGAAAGCATTTGATGGTCGCGGAAACTATACACTTGGTGTTAGAGAACAGTTAATCTTCCCTGAAATTGATTATGATAAAGTGAACAAAGTTCGCGGTATGGACATTGTGATCGTCACTACGGCGAAAACCGATGAAGAAGCTCGTGAATTATTGACTGCATTTGGAATGCCATTCCAAAAGTAATCGCTAAATAAGGGAGGCGAAAACGTGGCTAAGAAATCAATGATCGTAAAACAGAAACGTACACCGAAGTTTAAAGTTCAAGAGTACACACGCTGTGAAAGATGTGGTCGTCCACATTCTGTCATTCGTAAATTTAAACTTTGTCGTATTTGTTTCCGTGAACTAGCATATAAAGGTCAAATTCCTGGCGTTAAGAAAGCCAGCTGGTAAGACCGATACTGGGAAGGAGGTAAATGTAAATGGTTATGACTGATCCAATTGCAGATTTGCTTACACGTATCCGCAATGCGAATATGGTACGACATGAAAAATTGGAAGTTCCAGCTTCAAATATTAAAAAAGGTGTCGCTGAGATCCTTAAACAAGAAGGATTTGTTCGCGATGTGGAATACATCGAAGATAATAAGCAAGGTATTATTCGTATTTTCTTAAAATACGGTCCAAATAATGAGCGAGTAATTACAGGTCTAAAGCGAATCAGCAAGCCCGGATTACGGGTTTATGTAAAGGCTAATGATGTACCGAAAGTACTTAATGGTCTTGGTATCGCAATAGTTTCTACGTCTCAGGGCGTGTTAACGGATAAAGAAGCAAGAGCGAAGCAAGTAGGCGGAGAAATTCTCGCGTATGTATGGTAATAATCTTCTGAAGAACGGAGGTGCGACAGCAATATGTCTCGTATAGGGAAAAAACCAATCGAAATTCCTTCTGGCGTAACAGTTGAACAGAACGGAGATACCCTAATTGTTAAAGGGCCAAAAGGTGAATTAACAAATACATTTAATTCAGATATCAGTATTAATATTGAGGGCAATGTTATTAACGTAACTCGTCCATCTGATTCTAAAGAACACCGCTCTATGCACGGAACAACCCGTTCTCTAGTTGCGAACATGGTTGATGGTGTTTCTAAAGGCTTTGAAAAAGGCTTGGAGCTTGTGGGTGTTGGTTACCGTGCTCAAAAACAAGGCAATAAACTTGTTTTGAATGTCGGTTACTCACATCCAGTTGAGTTCGAACCTGAGGAAGGAACTGAAATCGAAGTTCCAAGCAACACTAAAATTGTCATTAAAGGCTACCATAAAGAAAATGTGGGTGCATTAGCTTCAAACATTCGTGCCGTTCGTCCACCTGAGCCTTATAAAGGTAAAGGAATTCGTTACGAAGGTGAAATGGTTCGTCGTAAAGAGGGTAAAACTGGTAAATAATGCCGCTTAGGTACTGAAAGGAGTGACTCATATTGATCACCAAACAAGATAAAAACAAGGTACGTAAAAAAAGACATGCCCGCGTAAGATCAAAATTGAGTGGTACTGAAATGCGTCCGCGTTTGAACGTATATCGTTCTAATCAGAACATCTATGCACAATTGATTGACGATGAAAAAGGCGTGACATTAGCAAGTGCATCTACCCTTGATAAAGAACTTAATTTAAAGTCTGCAGGGAATGTGGAAGGTGCTAAGCAAGTAGGAGCACTCATTGCAAAACGCGCTTCTGATAAAGGCTATAAATCAGTTGTATTTGATCGAGGCGGATATTTATATCACGGAAGAATCAAAGCATTAGCCGAAGCTGCCCGTGAAAACGGCTTGGAATTTTAATAAGAAGGAGGGAAACGATAGATGCGTCAATTCGATGCTAACAAACTTGAACTTGAAGAACGTGTTGTAACAGTTAACCGTGTAGCAAAAGTTGTTAAGGGTGGTCGCCGCTTCCGTTTTACTGCACTTGTTGTTGTAGGAGATAAAAACGGACATGTTGGCTTTGGTACTGGAAAGGCACAGGAAGTTCCTGATGCCATTCGTAAGGCCATTGAAGATGCTAAGAAAAACATGGTGGAAGTACCTCTAGTTGGTACGACAATTCCACACGAGATCATTGGCCGTTTTGGTGGCGGACAAATCTTACTTAAACCAGGTAGCGAAGGTACTGGAGTTATTGCTGGAGGACCTGTTCGTGCGGTACTTGAACTTGCTGGGATTGCAGATATTACGTCTAAATCATTTGGTTCAAGCACACCAATCAATATGGTTCGTGCTACAATCGAGGGAATCAAAAATTTAAAACGTGCTGAGGACGTTGCGAAATTACGTAATAAAACAGTAGAAGAACTGTTAGGTTAAGGGGGGATTAATAATGGCAAATAAATTAGCAATTACCCTTACTCGCAGTCTTATTGGCCGTACAGAAAGTCAACGTGAAACGGTTAAAGCATTAGGACTAAAAAAGGTTAACCAAACAGTTGAACATGATGATAATGAAACCATTCGTGGTATGGTTCATAAGGTTTCCCATCTAGTTTCTGTTAAAGAACAATAATCTTATTTTTTTAAGATAAGGAGGTGCCAACTATGAAACTTCATGAATTGAAATCTGCTGAAGGTTCCCGTAAAACACGTAATCGTGTAGGTCGAGGTATTGGTTCTGGAAACGGAAAAACTTCCGGTAGAGGACAAAAAGGTCAAAATTCTCGATCAGGCGGAGGGGTTCGCTTGGGATTTGAAGGTGGTCAAACACCATTATTCCAGCGTTTACCAAAACGTGGTTTTACCAATATTAACCGTAAAGAGTTTGCCGTTGTAAATTTGGATACTCTTAACCGTTTTGAAGATGGTACGGAAGTAACTCCGGAACTTCTTATTGAGTCGGGAATCGTTCGAAATGAAAAGTCAGGTATTAAAATTCTTGCTAATGGCAACATCGAGAAAAAGCTCACAGTCAAAGCGAATAAATTTTCCTCTGCTGCCAAAGACGCAATTGAAGCTGCAGGCGGTAAAACTGAGGTGATCTAATTCATGTTTCAGACAATCTCCAACTTTATGCGTGTAGGTGATATTCGTAGAAAGATTTTATTCACCTTACTAATGTTAGTTGTATTTCGCCTAGGAGCTTTTATTCCGGTTCCCGGTGTAGACCCTGAAGTATTAAAACTTCAGGACCAAGCAAGTCTATTTGGATTCATGAACATCTTTGGTGGTGGAGCTCTGCAAAACTTCTCTATCTTTGCGATGGGAATTATGCCTTATATTACAGCGTCTATCATTGTTCAATTACTACAAATGGATGTCGTACCCAAATTTACAGAGTGGTCAAAGCAAGGTGAAATGGGTCGACGTAAGCTTGCACAGTTTACGCGCTATTTCACAATTGTTCTTGCACTCATTCAAGCTATTGGGTTATCGTTTGGATTCAACCGAATGACGGGTCTACAGTTAATTAAGGATCCTAGTATTATGACATATGCAATCATTGCAATCGTCCTTACAGCTGGTACGGCATTTCTTATGTGGCTTGGAGAAGAAATTACAGCAAAAGGGGTAGGAAATGGAATTTCCATTATTATCTTTGCTGGGATTGTTGCTGCCATTCCAACTTCTGTAAACCAAATTTATGCACAGCAGTTTGAAAGTCCAGGCGAGCAGCTCTTCTTACGTATTACCGTTTTATTACTGCTTGTGTTAGTTGTGATTGCGATTGTAGTAGGAGTTGTCTTCGTTCAACAGGCGTTGCGCAAGATTCCTATTCAATACGCCAAAAGAGTAGATGGACGCAATCCGGTGGGAGGGCAGAATACACATTTGCCATTAAAAGTAAATGCTGCGGGCGTAATTCCTGTCATCTTTGCCAGTGCTTTTATGGTTACGCCGCAAACCATTGCTACTTTTTTCTCTTCCGGAAAAACAGCTGGAACCATTCAGTATATTTTTGATCATACAAAGCCAATAGGAATGACCATCTTTTTCGCACTTATCATTGCGTTTAGTTATTTTTATGCATTTGTTCAAGTGAATCCCGAAAAAGTAGCCGAAAATTTGAAGAAGCAAGGTGGTTATATACCAGGGATACGTCCTGGGAGAAACACGCAAACCTATCTAACAAATGTTTTATATCGATTAACTTTTGTAGGATCGATTTTCCTTGCGGCGGTTTCGATATTGCCGGTCTTCTTTATTAAATTTGCGGGGTTACCAGAGTCAGTTCAAATAGGTGGAACTAGCCTATTGATTGTTGTGGGAGTTGCACTTGATACGATGAAACAATTGGAAGCCCAGCTGGTGAAGCGTCACTATAAAGGCTTCATTAAATAATCGAAATGGTTTTAGGAACAAGGCTTCCTTTGTTCCTGTCTCCATTTAGATGCTTGGGGGCATTACGGATGAATTTAGTTTTAATGGGCCTTCCAGGTGCCGGGAAAGGTACTCAGGCCGATAAAATTGTAGAAAAATATGGGACACCACATATTTCTACTGGAGATATGTTCCGTGCAGCAATAAATGAAGGGACAGAGCTTGGACTAAAAGCTAAATCCTTTATGGATCAAGGAGCACTTGTACCAGATGAAGTGACAATTGGTATTGTTCAAGAGCGATTGAATAAGCCAGACTGTGAGAATGGTTTTCTCTTGGATGGTTTTCCACGAACTGTTGCACAAGCGGAAGCCCTTGAGGCGATTCTCGATGAAATCGGCAAGAAAATTGACTTTGTCATTAACATTCAAGTGGATAAAGAGATTTTGATGGAGCGTCTTACGGGGCGTCGAATTTGCGAAAATTGTGGAACCACTTATCATCTTGTATTTAACCCGCCAGCAGAAGAGGGTGTTTGTGACCGCTGTGGTGGGAAACTGTATCAAAGAGCAGATGATAATGCTGAAACTGTTCAAAATCGTCTTGAGGTTAATCTTCAACAAACACAACCACTTCTTGATTTCTATCAAGCAAAAGGTTATTTGAAAAATATCAATGGCAGGCAGCATATTAATCAAGTTTTCGCAGATATTGATTCTTTGCTAAAAGGTTTGGTATAATGATTATTTGCAAAACCCCTCGCGAAATTGATATTATGCGAGATGCTGGAAAGATTGTTGCACTTACGTTCCAAGAACTTAAGAAATATATCCAACCTGGAGTTACGACGAAGGAATTGGATACGATAGCTGAGAAGTTTATTAAGGAACATGATGCCTATCCTTCTTTTAAAGGTTATAACGGATTTCCAGGTAGTATTTGCACTTCTGTTAATGATGAACTGGTGCATGGCATACCAGGAAAACGGGTGTTAGAAAAGGGCGATATAATCAGTCTTGATATTGGGGCTCGATATAATGGTTATCATGGCGATTCAGCCTGGACCTATGCAGTTGGCGAAATTGATGATGAAACCCAGAAACTTCTTGATGTTACAGAAAAGTCCTTATACATGGGCTTAAATGAGGCTAAGCCAGAGGTTCGTCTTTCTAATATATCCCATGCCATTCAAAAATACGTAGAATCTGAAGGTTATTCTATCGTTCGTGAATACGTTGGGCATGGAATTGGCCAAGATTTACATGAGGACCCAGATATCCCTCACTTTGGTCCACCCAATAAAGGCCCTCGTTTGAAACCCGGAATGGTATTTTGTGTTGAACCAATGGTAAACGCAGGAACCCGTTACGTCAAAACTTTGGCGGATAACTGGACTGTCGTCACAGTTGATGGAAAAGTATGTACCCATTTTGAACATACAGTTGCCATTACAGAAACAGGTTATGAGATTTTAACTAAAATTTGAGTGCAGGTGATTTGGTTGAATGACTCTGATTCGACACCCCGAATAGGTCAAATTGTACTTATTAATAAGGGGCGAGATGCAGGACAATTCGCGATTATCATAAATGCGGCTGATGAGAAATTTGTTCTTATTGCTGATGGCGATCGAAGGAAATTTGATCGTCCCAAGAAGAAGAATATCCAACATCTAACACTTTACGACTATGTTTCTTCAGAAGTTCGAGACAGCTTAACAGAGGCGGGTAGAGTAACAAACGGGAAATTGCGATGGGCACTTACCAATTTTGTAGAAGAGATTCTGGATGTTGTAGAGAAGGGAGACGGATTTGATGGCGAAAGAAGATGTAATTGAAGTGGAAGGGACTGTCGTGGATACTCTGCCAAATGCAATGTTCAAGGTAGAGTTGGAAAATGGCCATACGGTACTTGCACATGTTTCGGGCAAGATCCGCATGAATTATATTCGCATATTGCCTGGTGATAAAGTAACTGTAGAGCTTTCCCCATATGATTTGACACGCGGAAGAATCACATACCGTTTTAAATAAATCATGCACTCCGAACATAAGGAGGTTTTAAACAATGAAAGTTAGACCATCAGTCAAACCAATCTGTGAGAAATGTAAAGTTATTCGCAGAAAAGGCAAGGTCATGGTGATTTGTGAAAATCCAAAACATAAACAAAAACAAGGATAACAAGGAGGTGCAAGTGAATAATGGCACGTATTGCTGGTGTAGACATTCCACGTGAAAAGCGTGTAGTCATCGCATTAACTTACATTTTTGGAATTGGCAAAAGCACAGCTTCTAAAGTTCTAGCTGAAGCAGGTGTTTCTGAAGATACGCGTGTTCGTGACTTAACTGATGATGAACTAAGTAAAATCCGTGATATCGTCGATCGTTTGAAAGTAGAAGGGGATCTTCGTCGTGAAGTTTCCTTAAACGTAAAACGTCTAATGGAAATTGGTTCTTATCGTGGTCTTCGTCATCGTCGTGGTCTTCCTGTTCGTGGACAACATACAAAGAACAACGCTCGTACGCGTAAAGGCCCACGTAAAACAGTTGCAGGTAAGAAAAAATAATCGATCGTAAAGGAGGTAACAGATTAACATGGCTCGTAAAACAAAAACTACCACTCGTAAACGTCGTGTGAAAAAGCACATAGAATCAGGCATTGCTCACATTCGTTCTACTTTTAACAATACAATTGTTACGATTACAGATGCACAAGGGAATGCTATTTCTTGGTCTTCAGCTGGTGCACTTGGTTTTAAAGGTTCTCGTAAATCTACTCCATTTGCAGCACAAATGGCAGCAGAAACAGCGGCAAAGGTTTCAATGGAGCATGGTATGAGATCTCTTGAAGTAACAGTTAAAGGCCCTGGAGCTGGACGTGAAGCTGCGATTCGTGCATTGCAAGCTGCAGGACTTGAAGTAACAGCAATTAGAGATGTAACACCTGTTCCACATAACGGATGCCGTCCACCAAAACGTCGTCGTGTTTGATTCTGTATAAATAGCGTATTCCTTGGGTATACTGGGGTACTATATGAATTTAGACTAGTAGAATCAATTCTTCATCCAGTTGTTGCACAAACGGGAATGTAACATGGGGAATTTCGAAAATACCTTTCGAAATTTCGACGTTTTGAAGGAGGGTATATTTGAATGATCGAAATGGAAAAGCCGAAAATTGAAACGATTGAGATCAGCGATGATGCCAAATATGGAAAATTTGTTGTAGAACCACTAGAGCGTGGATATGGTACAACTTTGGGTAACTCCTTGCGTCGTATCCTGCTATCTTCTCTCCCAGGTGCTGCTGTAACATCAATCCAAGTGGAAGGTGTACAACACGAATTCTCTACAATTGAAGGGGTAGTGGAGGATGTGACCTCTATCATCCTGAACATTAAGAAACTCGCAATGAAAGTCTATTCTGATGAAGAAAAAACATTGGAAATTGATGCTCAAGGTGAGGGTGTTGTCAAAGCTTCAGATATTTTACATGATAGTGATGTAGAAATTCTGAATCCAGATTTACACATTGCGACACTTGGAAAAAATGCTAATTTCCGTTTACGTATGTCTGCAAAACGCGGACGCGGTTATACACCGGCTGATCAAAATAAGCGCGAAGATTTG
Organism: Lederbergia ruris; assembly: GCF_018332955.1. Taxonomy (NCBI): domain Bacteria; kingdom Bacillati; phylum Bacillota; class Bacilli; order Caryophanales; family Bacillaceae; genus Lederbergia; species Lederbergia ruris. The sequence continues at coordinate 6,967 of NZ_BORB01000032.1, read as the reverse complement.
CCAATTGGCGTAATTCCAATAGATTCAATCTTTACTCCGGTTTCCAGAGTGAATTATCAAGTTGAAAACACTCGTGTGGGTCAAATGACAAACTATGATAAATTAACTTTGGACGTTTGGACAGACGGTAGTATTGGACCAAAAGAATCTATTTCTTTAGGTGCAAAGATTTTAACCGAACATTTAAATATCTTTGTCAATCTAACAGATGAAGCCCAAAACGCGGAAATCATGGTTGAAAAGGAAGAGGACCAAAAAGAGAAAGTCTTAGAAATGACCATTGAAGAGCTTGATCTTTCCGTTCGTTCCTATAACTGCCTAAAGCGTGCTGGGATTAACACTGTTCAGGAATTATCCAATAAGTCTGAAGAAGATATGATGAAAGTTCGGAATTTAGGAAGAAAATCCTTAGAGGAAGTAAAAGCAAAATTGGATGATCTAGGTCTCGGCTTACGTAAAGACGATTGATCGTGCTTCACACCAATTTTACAGCTTAATTTATGCTAATAGAATGAACTCAACAAGGGAGGGAAAACGAGATGGCTTATAGAAAATTAGGTCGCACTAGCTCACAACGGAAGGCAATGCTTCGTGATCTAACGACTGATTTAATTATTAGTGAACGTGTAGAAACAACGGAGGCACGTGCAAAAGAACTTCGCTCTGTTGCTGAAAAAATGATTACACTAGGCAAACGCGGGGATCTACATGCACGCAGACAAGCTGCTGCATATGTCCGCCATGAAATTGCGGATGAGGAAACAAAACAAGATGCTGTACAAAAGCTATTTGCTGATATTGCACCTCGTTATGCAGATCGACAAGGCGGTTATACGCGCATTATGAAACTTGGACCACGTCGTGGCGATGGGGCTCCAATGGTGATTATTGAGTTAGTTTAATGTACGTCTAATAAAGCGGAGAGACATATCGCCTCTCCCTTTTTTAAGATGATTTACTTTTACAATAAGGCCAATACCGTTGCTTTTATGAAACAATCATAAGTATTTCTGTATGTTAATAAAGCTAAAAAGGAGCGTTACGATAGGCAGAGAACTGTCTTTGTCCTGTCTAGCTCATGCGCCTCCTCCCTGTGCTTCAAGAATCGGAATGGGGACCTAGAAACCTGTTTCCTGGAGTGAGGTGCAGGCTTTTTTCTATTTCCAGATTTTTTGAAAATATTCTGGTGTAACAGAGCTTAGAGCATGGATTAAATAGGAAACTTACGGTTTGTTTCAATAGTTGAGTTGAGAGGAGTAAAAGAATGGGGAAAGAAAAGGAACCAGTGATCTCGATTCAAAATATTTCTTTTAAATATGAAGGCCAAGAGAGGTATGCATTAAATGATGTTTCCTTTTCAGTAGAAAAAGGGGAATGGCTTGCGATCGTTGGTCATAATGGATCAGGCAAATCAACACTTGCTAAAATTCTAAATGGTTTACAATTTCCTGAGTCTGGTAAGGTTCTTGTCGGTAACTACCAATTAAGTGATGAAACAGTCTGGGATATTCGGAGACAAATCGGTATGGTGTTCCAGAATCCTGATAATCAATTTGTTGGTTCTACTGTTCAAGATGATGTGGCTTTTGGCCTGGAGAACAATGGAGTGCCAGTTTTAGAAATGAAAGAACGGGTCCAAAATGCATTGGAGCGTGTTTCCATGGGGGAATTTCTTGACCAAGAGCCACATCATCTCTCAGGCGGACAAAAGCAAAGAGTGGCGATTGCTGGAGTGATCGCTTTACGACCTCAAGTGATTATACTAGATGAAGCGACTTCTATGCTTGATCCACTTGGCCGAGAGGAAGTATTAGAGACCATTCGTATCTTAAAAGAAGAACAAGATTTAACAGTCATCTCCATTACACATGATTTAGAAGAGGCAGCAAAAGCAGATCAAATGATTGTGATGAATAAGGGAGAGGTATACAAAGAAGGTAGCCCAGATGATATCTTCCAGCTCGGCAAAGAATTAATTGATTTAGGCTTGGATCTGCCCTTTTCGATTAAGATGGCACACACATTACGTCAAAAAGGCTTTACTATACCAGAGAAATATTTGACAGATGCGGAATTGGTGGAGGAATTATGGACATTACACTTCGACAAGTAGAATATAAATATCAAATCAATACTCCGTTCGAACGACTTGCGATTCAGGATGTAAACCTATCTATCCCCCAGGGGATCTTTGTCGCGATTATCGGCCACACAGGTTCAGGAAAATCTACTATTCTACAACATCTTAATGCGCTTATTCAACCAACAAAGGGACAAGTCATCATTGGTGATCGTGTCATTGATGCAGAAAAGAAAGAAAAAAATTTAAAGTCGATTAGACAAAAAGTAGGGATTGTTTTTCAGTTTCCAGAACATCAATTATTTGAGGAAACCGTAGAAAAAGATATCTGCTTTGGGCCACTCAATTTTGGTGTGCCTGAAGAAGAGGCGAAAGAACGTGCTAGAACTTTAATTACAGAAGTAGGACTTTCAAAGGAAATACTAGAGAAATCCCCCTTTGAATTATCCGGGGGTCAAATGAGAAGAGTCGCGATTGCAGGAGTACTTGCGATGGAGCCAGATGTTCTGGTTTTGGATGAACCAACAGCCGGATTGGATCCAAGAGGCAGAACAGAGATTATGGATATGTTTTACCGTTTGCATAAAGAAAAGGACTTATCGACCATCCTCGTCACTCATAGTATGGAGGATGCCTCTAAGTTTGCGGATGAAATTGTCATTATGAACCATGGAAGAGTCGAGCAAGTGGCGGATCCAAGATCAACCTTCTCGGATCCTCAAGCTTTACTAAAATTGGGGTTAGATGTACCAGAAGTTGTGAAGTTTCAATATTTATTTGAACAAAGAGCAGGACAAAAGCTAGGCAGAACATGTTTGACGATCGAGGAGCTAGCCGAGGCTCTAAAGGAATATCAGAAACGTGGTGCTCTCTCATGATGGAGAAAATGATATTTGGACGATACATCCCGGGCAATTCTCTGTTACATCGTCTTGACCCACGAGCAAAGTTGCTATTTGTCTTTGGCTTTATATGTATTATCTTTCTTGCGAATAACATAGCGACTTATGGAGTGGTACTACTATTAGTCTTGGCGATTCTCCTCTTATCACAAATTAATCTTAGGTTTTTATTTAATGGGTTAAAAATGATTTTATTTTTAATCGTGTTTACCTTCTTTTTACAACTCTTTTTTAATAAAGAGGGAGATGTACTATTTTCGCTTGGTTTTATTAAGATTCATGAGGAAGGACTTAGACAGGGTATCTTTATTTCCTTGCGCTTCTTTTTACTTGTTCTAATGACGTCATTATTAACATTAACAACAACACCGATTAGTTTGACGGATGGGCTGGAAAGCTTGCTTCACCCTTTGAAGAAAATTCGTTTCCCGGTTCATGAACTTGCTTTGATGATGTCCATATCTTTACGTTTTATCCCGACTTTAATGGATGAAACAGACAAAATTATGAAGGCACAAATGGCAAGAGGGGTCGACTTTTCGAGCGGAACTCTGAAACAAAGAATACAGGCCTTTATTCCCTTACTCGTTCCTTTGTTTGTTAGTGCTTTTAAACGTGCTGAGGAGCTAGCGACAGCGATGGAAGCAAGAGGCTATCGGGGTGGGGAAGGTAGAACGAAATATCGCGTCTTGAAATGGCAAACTAGAGACACTTTAATCGAAATCGTTTTGATTGTATTAGCAATTCTATTGGTCTTAATAAGGTCGTGATATTGGATGGCGGAGTTACAACGATATAAAGCAGTAATTTCATATGATGGATCGGCTTTTTCGGGATTTCAAATTCAGCCAAATGGACGCACGATCCAAGCGGAATTGGAAAAAGCCTTAGCAAAGATGCACAAGAGTGAGATAGTGAAGATTGTAGGTTCAGGGCGGACTGATGCAGGTGTTCATGCAAAGGGACAAGTTATTCACTTTGATTCTCCTTTGCAGATTTCCGTAGAGCAATGGAAAAAGGGATTAAATGCATTACTATCTGATGATCTTGTGATAATGGATATCGAAAAGATTAGCTCAGATTTCCATGCTCGTTTTGATGCAAGTCACAAAACATATAAATACAGGGTATATACCCAAAAGACGAGAGATCCCTTTCGCCATCATTTCGCGACACATTATCCGTTTTCGCTAGATTTGGATCAAGTCAAACTTGCTGCGAATCATTTGGTAGGAACTTATGATTTTACAAGTTTCTGTTCAGCAAAGGCAGAAGTATTGAATAAAGTACGTACAGTAAGTGAGATTAAGGTGGAAAACAAGGGTGATGAGGTCATCTTTACCATTACGGGGAATGGCTTTTTGCATAATATGGTGCGAATCATCGTAGGAACATTATTAGAAGTTGGATCTGGAAAAAGAAAAGCTTCCGATATGCTTGGAATCTTGCAAGGCCGTGATCGACAACTTGCAGGAAAAACAGCGCCACCACAAGGGTTATACTTATGGCAAGTTGAATATAATGGATAGATAGGCTTGTATTCTAGAAAGGAAAGTGTGTTGGTCCAGCTCCAGCGCCCAGCGCCTAGCAAACTTTCGGTACCTGCTTGCGTAAGTCAACATCGATTCATCCTTCGGTGTCTAGCTACAGGCGGTAGGGGCTCGAGGTCAAATAACCCTGAACCTAGGAAGGGAAAAACCGCCCTTCCTAGGTTCAGGAACATTTGCTTGTCGCCCCTAAACAACCGCCTTCCGCTTTTCTTGTTAACAACTTAACCAGGTGTATTGATTTTTTTCTTGACTTTACGGCTGAAAAACGGTAAGATATCCTATGGTATTGTTTTAATTCCATGATAAGCCCCGGAAACTTATTATGATGAAAATAAATACGAACTTGGAATTTTTAATTTAGGAGGGTAATGAATGCGTACTACGTATATGGCTAAAGCCAGCGAGATTGAACGTAAATGGTACGTGATTGACGCCGAAGGTAAAACACTAGGTCGTCTTGCTACTGAAGTTGCGTCCATCTTGCGCGGTAAGCACAAACCAACTTTCACACCGCATGTGGACACAGGTGACCATGTTATTCTAATTAACGCTGAAAAAATCGAACTAACAGGCAATAAACTAAATGATAAACTTTACTACCGTCATACAGGATATGCTGGTGGATTAAAAACAAGAACTGCATATGAAATGCGTACAAAATATCCAGAGAAAATGTTGGAGCTAGCTATTAAAGGTATGCTTCCAAAAGGAACTCTAGGACGTCAAATGTTCAAAAAGTTACATGTGTATGCTGGAGCTGAGCATCCACATCAAGCACAACAACCGCAAACTTACGAGCTTCGCGGATAATAAAGGGAGGGAAATAGATTGGCACAAGTTCAATACTATGGCACAGGTCGCCGTAAGAGCTCCGTTGCTCGCGTACGCTTAGTACCAGGTGATGGCCGTATCGTAATCAACAATCGTGAAGTAGAAGACTACATTCCATTTGAAACATTGCGTGAAGTGATCAAACAACCACTTGCAGCAACTGAAACACTTGGAAGCTATAATATCTTAGTAAACGTAAATGGTGGAGGTTACACAGGACAAGCAGGCGCGATCCGTCATGGAATCGCTCGTGCGCTACTCCAAGTAGACCCTGAGTTCCGTAGCCCACTTAAGCGTGCAGGTCTCCTTACGAGAGATCCAAGAATGAAGGAAAGAAAGAAATATGGACTTAAAGGTGCGCGTAGAGCTCCTCAGTTCTCAAAACGTTAATAAATCAACACTTACAAATCCCTCAACCACCTATGGTTGGGGGTTTTTACTGTATATGCGGTGCTTTAAAAACAGGGGAAAATTCACACGTAGCATACACGTAACATACAAGTAGCAGACAAATAATTTAGAGAAAAAGAAGCTGTGATTTTGAAAATAAGTTTGATACAATTACATTGATAAGATGGATTGGGATAGTGCAACAAACGGGCCATTTTGTTAAATACACTAAGGTGGTGAAATGATGAGTAAAGATGGAGGTATGTTTGAAAAATTTATCGAAGACGAAATGATGGATATTGAAACATTTAATCTCATTTACGATTTTGTTGCATTGGATAATTTCCGTCAAGGTGAGTATGAAGGCAATATGTTTGTTATTAGAAAGATAAATGCCAATCATATACAGTTAGAAGATGAAGTAGCGACAGAAAACACCTCCATTCCAACGGTATATACATATACAAAAAAGAAGTTTCTATCGCTTTTACAATCACATAAGCAAAGTTTGTAAACTATGCCAGAATCGGGCGCGATTGTTTAACAACAAAAGGAGGAAAATGGTCAAACCTTTTTATAAAAATTGTATATCATTTCACAAAGAGAGAATCCATTTTGATCAATCCTTTTTTCAAAATGGATTCGTCTTGTTTAGGGTATTATCCGGGCTTGTCATGCCTTTCTGATCAAACTTTGTTTCAAAGCTACAAAAAGCAGCTTTCTTATAGCCTATCAATTGCCATAAGAAGCTGCTTGATATCTTTATGCGTATAAACTTTATCAGTGATATCTTTAGCTGCGTGACCCATGATCCGTTTGATTGATAATTTATTTGCATCAGCATTATCCATAAGGGTTGCGAAGGTATGTCTGCAATCGTGTGGTCTATGATTTAATTCTAGTTGCTGCATAATCTTCTTAAACTTCTCGTGATAATAAACATAATAACTCAACTTATTTCCCACAAAATTTGTAATCAGATATTCATTATTAGGATCCATACGATTTTCAATTAATTTATGGATTTTTTTATGAATTGGTATGACCCTATTCGTCCCAGCTTCCGTTTTGAAGCCACCCCGAAAATACCTGTTTATGGCAAACTAATAATGTAGGTTTTGGCATTTAATTTATGTATGGCCCGTAGGGCCATACATAAATTAAATGAGCCACTTGCCAACTCCCCCAAATAACTTTAAACTCCTCGTTGGACC
>NZ_BORB01000031.1:0-54916 GCF_018332955.1 Lederbergia ruris | reverse complement strand
GGAATCTGCGGAATTGGATTATTCATTGCAATCACCCCACGGTATTCATACCCTTACCCTTCGATAGGACGTGGGGGAATTCCTGCAAAAAAAGATTTTAGGCTTTTAAAGGGGCGCGGAATATGGGAAATAATGATCAATCTCACCTGCTGCAAGCCTGCTTCTTTGCGCTTCCCCAATTCCATTCGATATGATGGCTAACTTATAGTTCTTATGTAGAGTAGATAGCAGATCTTGTGCGAACTGTTCAAAATGGCAGGTATGACAAAACGTATCCCAATATCGACCAGCTAATACCTGTGATGCGGAATGATCTAATTTTAATTCTGATAAAGTATCTCTAAAAGAATATTCGAGCACCTCTAATATATGATGACCTGCTTTATTTCGATCGTTCCAATACTGCATATTAACCCGTTGAAAACATCCCCAAAAATCATCCCAAATAAAAGCTTCCTCCTGACTGATCTCATGTTCCTCTACAGTTCGTTTCATTGATTCCCTTTCACTTATCGAATAATTGAGAAGTGTATTATCTAAATCAAAAATCACAGCTTTATACATCTTGCTACCCCCTTTCTTCTCCATCTAATATTAGTATACATCAGAAAGGGAAGACTTGTTAGGTATATTCAAAAGATTCCCACTCCATTTTCCCTTTACCGGATATTTTCCTCTAGAGTAGAAAGGACAGGCTCTTTACTTACCTGCTTAACATTAAATAGAACAACCCCCAGTCCTGTCAGTTCACCAATGGAGATAGAGGCAGCGCCGATGATACCATTCCACTGTGGGAAAAAGGCTACGAAAATAATTAGGCAGATCACAACCGTGACCAAATTAGCAATCTGTCCAACTAGCATTTTCTTCGTCCGCTTTTTGAGCATTAAATAGCCATTTAGGAAATCCACCCAGGGAAATAATAAGGCACGAAAAAGAAAAAAGGTCAAAACAACAATCGTCATGTTTGATAAAGAGGGATCCGCTCCCATGATCACCTTCATAAACCATGGTCCCAACTTTGTGACACATAATATACCTAACAAAAGTGTGGGAATCAGGCTAATGATCACCATAAAACGAATCACTTTTTCCCTGTGATCATTGTAAAATTGCAAAACAATTTGATGGGTAAACATAAAAAAGCTTAGAACCAATTGACAAATACTATAAGCCAACGCAAATGAGGCAATACCCGCCTCCATATTATTTGTTTTCGCTAAAAAGGCATAAATAACAGGAATGAGCAACGTCTGGATCACAAAAAAGAGAACAAGTGGTGTGTAAAATTGTAGCATTTCCTTTTTCCCTACAGATGGTTCCTTATTATCCTTTTGCCGTCGTAAAAGCCGTTGTCCCCTCCATACACTGATCAGCATTTCTACCAGCATACCAACTAAAAAAATAAGAGCCCCGACCATACTTGTGACACGGTCTGTTGTGATAAATATATAAGCAACCACTAGCATGGCAATAAGCCGCAGCACGACACCAATCGTGATCCATTTCGTTTCTAGCTGATTGATCATAAACCCTTGATAAATCCCCCGAATTCCCGAGAAAATCACGACTAAAGTAATCACTTTAAAGGTTTGGGAAATCGTATACACCATATCTTCGCTAGCGTTAAAAAATTGTATAAACAACCAATCTCCTATTTTCGTATAGCTTATGGCTAAACTGATGGCCACGATGATACCTGTCACTTGTAAAAATAGAATCGTAATCCTTTTAAATGACTGAGGGTTTTTCACTAAAGCTGAGCTCGTTTGGCGCAGACTAATAATCGGACGCTCAATAATACCGAATAACGAAAAAGCGACTGCATAACAGGCGATAATAAAGGTGGCATTTTCGCCTCTGCTTAATGTTCCATTAATAATAATATGTGTAAAAGACGTTAAACTTGAGGATAAAGCTAAAGGAATAAAAAATGCACTTAAATCATTGTATGTAAGCTTATTTTTCTTTGAAGTACTAATAGTACCACCCTCTATTTTTCGATACTCGAAAGATTCACTATTGCTTAATCTCTTTCAAGGATCTTTTTTGTTTTAATACATTTAGAGTAACAGAAATAACAACGTTGTCAAAGTAGTTTTTTATCCGGTCGTTATCTCGTCATTCTACATCCATTCTATTAAATAAATCTCTCTTTCATCACCTTAGAAATTCAGGACTATTTCCAACCTTTTCGGGAACATTAACCATAGAACTTATATTATAACAAAAAAGGATGGGAATCATTTGGACAAAGAACACTCCAACCACGAAACCAATATTGAAAAAGAAAATACGCTAACCAATCGACAGGGACACCCTGTCACGAATAACCAAGATATCAGAACCGTCGGAAATCGCGGCCCAGCTACTTTAGAGAATTATGATTTCATTGAAAAAATTAGTCATTTTGATCGAGAGCGGATACCGGAGCGTGTTGTACATGGGCGTGGGGCTGGAGCTCATGGCTATTTTGAAGCATATGGAACAGCGGGTGATGAACCTATCTCAAAATATACCCGCGCTAAGCTCTTTCAGGAAAAAGGAAAAAGAACTCCTGTTTTCGTACGCTTTTCAACCGTGATTCACGGAGGACATTCCCCTGAAACATTGCGTGATCCACGCGGATTTGCCGTTAAATTTTACACAGAAGATGGTAATTGGGACTTAGTTGGAAACAATATTAAAATTTTCTTTATCCGGGATGCGATCAAATTCCCTGATATGATTCATGCCTTTAAACCTGATCCAATCACGAATGTCCAAGATAATCAACGTTTTTTTGACTTTTGCTCCAATTCCCCAGAATCTTTTCATATGGTCACATTTATTTATTCTCCATGGGGAATTCCCGCAAATTATCGGCAAATGCAAGGATCTGGCGTCAATACGTACAGATGGATCAACAGTGAAGGAGAAGCCGTATTAGTCAAGTACCACTGGGAACCAAAACAGGGGATAAAAAACCTTACCCAAAAGGAAGCGGAAGAAATCCAAGCAAAAAATTTTAACCATGCTACACAGGATTTATACGATGCCATCGAACGAGGCGATTATCCAGAATGGGAGTTATTTGTCCAAATCATGAGCGATGATGAGCATCCAGAATTAGACTTTGACCCCTTGGATGATACAAAGTTGTGGCCTAATGATCAATTCCCTTGGATTCCAGTAGGAAAAATGGTCTTAAATAAAAATCCTGAAGATTATTTTACAGAAGTAGAACAAGCCGCTTTTGGGACGGGTGTCCTTGTCGATGGTCTCGATTTTTCTGATGATAAAATGTTACAAGGACGAACATTCTCTTATTCTGATACCCAACGTTATCGAGTTGGCGCCAACTATTTACAATTACCGATTAATGCAGCTAAGAAACGAGTGGCTACGAATCAGGAGGGTGGACAAATGCGCTATGCACCCGAACGAGCTTCTGGTAAAAATCCACATATTAATTATGAACCATCTATTTTAGGTGGGTTAGAAGAAGCGAAACAGCTTGGGAAAGAACATACTCCTGAGGTAAAAGGCAAACTTGTAAGAGAACCGATTGATCGTCCCAATAACACAAAACAAGCCGGGGAAACTTATCGTATGTTTGAAGACTGGGAGAAAGATGAGTTAATTAATAATCTTGTCAATGACCTTTCAGCATGTGATCAACGCATTCAAGACAAAATGATCGCTTTAGCTGAAGAAGCAGATGAGGAATATGGCCGCAGATTAAGAGAAGGATTAAAGAATACGACGAAAGAGCATGACCCAAATCCACTTGGCGCCAAAGATGCTGAAAAAGTGTCTAAGGAAACCATGGAAGACAGTCATGATGCCGATCCATATTAGAAAATTCTCTAGACTAAAAAACCGACAGTTTCAGCGGGAACTGTCGGTTTTTTTCTATCATCATGCACTTTGTTTCGATGTGACAACTAATGCTTTCTTTTTAGTTGGCAACATATTAAAAAGGATATTCAATACGATTGCTGTTAAACTTCCCGCAACGATCCCATTACTTGTTAAAATTTGTAACCCCGTTGGTAAGGCGGTGAATAAATCAGGGGCTACTGTCACACCAAGTCCAATCCCAACCGAACAAGCAATAATCATGGAATTTTCTTGGGAGTCGGTAATGATTTTGCTGAGCATTTTAATTCCTTGGGAAACAACCATTCCAAACATTGCGATCATGGCTCCGCCTAATACTGAATCCGGGATTATCGTTGTGACAGCAGCGAGCTTAGGTAAAAAACCTAATCCAATCAACATCGCAGCCGTGATCACGATCACCCTTTTTGAGCGGACACCTGACATCTGTATTAAACCAACATTTTGTGAAAAGGTTGTATAAGGAAAGGCGTTGAAAATCCCACCAATCACAGAGGCTAATCCCTCTGCCCGATACCCTTTTGCCAAATCTTTCTCTGTCAGCTTTCGTTCACAAATATCACTAAGTGCGAAATAAACACCTGAGGATTCAACTAGTGACACCATCGCAACTATTGTCATCGTCAAAATGGCCGACCATTCGAAAGTGGGATAACCGAAGTAAAAGGGCTGCACCATATGAAAAACAGACGCATCTCCAACAGGGGCAAAGCTCACTTTCCCCATGATGATCGCGGCAATCGTCCCAGCCACTAATCCCAATAAGATCGAAATCGCACGTATAAACCCTGAGGAAAAGCGATAAATCAGGACAATTAATATCAAAGTCCCGAAGGATAGGCCAATATTAGAAAGTGAACCAAAATCGGGCGCACCTTGACCACCACCCATATTTTGAATCGCAACAGGGATAAGGGTAATCCCAATAATCGTGACAACTGAACCTGTAACAACAGGGGGGAAAAATTTCACAAGCTTACCGAAAAAGCCACTAATTAGAACAATCATAACGCCTGAAGCAATAATTGATCCATAGATAGCTGATACGCCATATTCTCCACCAATCGCAATAATCGGTCCAACCGCTGTAAATGTACAACCAAGCACAACAGGTAACCCAATTCCTGTAAATCGATTGCTAAAGAGTTGAAGAATCGTGGCGATTCCACACATTAAAATATCAATGGATACTAAATAAGTCAATTGCGTAGGATTAAATTGCAAAGCCTTCCCAATTGTTAAGGGGACAATGATCGCTCCTGCATACATAGCTAACAAATGCTGAATACCAAGTGTTGTCGACTTTAATGCATTCTTCATTAAGCCTGTTCCTCCTCCGCAAAGACGACTTTTCCATTTTCTAAAGAAGATACGATTGCAAGTGATTCAACGCGGATTCCTTGTTTACGGAGAAGTTCTCCTCCTGATTGAAAACCTTTTTCAATTACAATCCCAACACCTGAAAGACGAGCCCCTGCCTGTTCAATAATGTCGATCAAGCCAAGCACCGCTTGTCCATTCGCTAAAAAATCATCGATGATTAAGACAACATCATTTGGCTGAATAAAATCCCCTGAAACGGAAATTTCACTTGTTTCCTTTTTAGTAAAAGAATAAACACTTGCCGTATAAAGATTTTTTGATAGTGTTAAAGACTTCCGTTTACGTGCGAACACAACCGGAATATCCATAATCAAACCAGCCATTGTCGCCGGTGCAATTCCAGAAGACTCAATTGTCACGATTTTCGTGATCCCTGCCTCGTGAAAAAGCTTCGCAAATTCTTGTCCAATTTCTTTCATAAGCTGTGGATCAATTTGATGATTCAAGAAAGAATCTACCTTTAACACGGTATCTGATAGTACTTTTCCTTCTACTTTAATTTTATTCTTCAATGCCAGCACAGTGATGTCCCCTTTCGTCATTTACAACACGTATAAATAAAAAAACTCCAAGACCTTGCTTCCCTCACACAAATGGGAGCAAAGCCTTTGAGTTTTAACATCTCAAAAGGAAAAAGAAAACACGCCAACGGCTTGCGTTTTCTTCAAAGCTTTGCACCCATAGTCGATTTATTTACGGTAAATCGGTAGAAACTTACAGGCCATATTCCTGTGATTATATGAGTGTACTATAAAATTGTCGAATAATGTTATTATAGCATGTCATGATCAATTTTCAATGGATAATCTTTCTATTGACATTTTTTTACATCATTAATAAAAAGGAGTTCTATTTGGCTTTCAATTTATCGGATAATCGTCAACCAGCCAATGGAATAGAAATCTATAGATGCGTCTATACGACCAGTTTTCTGATTTTCCCATGATTCCGGGCACTATGAACGTGCCTATATAACCGATGTTTTAATTTTTACATGATTTTGGGCTCTATGAACATGTCTATATGACCGGTTTTTGAATTTTACACAATTTCGGGGTTATTATGAACCGCCCATATCCTGTATTTTTAAAAAAGCGTGGGCGCTATAATAAAGCACCCACACTTTTCTAAATGATATCAACTTCCTCTTTTAAAGAAGCTAGAAAGCTTGCAAATGGAATCGTTTCTGATTTTTTCTCCCCATATTTTCTTACATTGACCGCTTGTTCTTTAATTTCATTTTCCCCTACTACAAGCATATACGGGATTTTCTTTATTTGTGCTTCACGAATCTTATACCCCATTTTTTCGTCACGTTCATCCAATTCCACACGGAAGCCTGATTTTTTCAATTCGTCTACTACTTGTTTTGCATAATCAAAATGGGCTTCTGGTGAAACAGGAATCACAGCAACTTGAACCGGAGCAAGCCATGTTGGGAAGGCTCCCTTGTATTCCTCAATCAAGAAAGCAACGAAACGCTCCATGGTTGAAACGACTCCACGATGGATGACAACAGGACGATGTTGCTTGCCATCCTCCCCAACATATGTGAGATCAAATTTCTCAGGTAATAAGAAATCTAATTGCACAGTTGATAAAGTCTCTTCTTTTCCAAGCGCCGTTTTCACTTGAACATCTAGTTTCGGACCATAAAACGCCGCTTCTCCATCAGCTTCATAATAGTCTACGCCTAGCTCGTCCATCGCTTCTTTCAACATGCTTTGCGCTTTATTCCACATTTCATCATCATCGAAATATTTTTCTTTATCTTCGGGATCGCGATAAGACAAACGGAAACTATATTCGGTCAAATCAAAGTCTTTATAGACCTCTTCAATGAGTTGTACAACACGAATGAATTCTTCTTTAATCTGGTCTGGACGGACAAAGATATGCGCATCATTCAACGTCATTCCGCGAACACGCTGCAAGCCAGATAAGGCTCCGGACATTTCATAACGGTGCATCGTTCCAAGCTCCGCAATCCGAATTGGCAACTCCCGATAGCTATGGATATCATTTTTATAGACCATCATATGATGTGGGCAGTTCATAGGACGAAGAACAAGCTGCTCATTATCCATATCCATAATAGGGAACATATCATCATGATAATGATCCAAATGACCGCTTGTTTTATAAAGATCAAGACTACCTAATACAGGAGTATAGACGTGATCATAGCCCAATGAAACCTCTTTATCAACAATATACCGCTCGATAATCCGACGGATTGTTGCTCCCTTTGGTAACCAAAGTGGAAGACCTTGCCCAACTTTTTGTGAATTGGTAAAAAGACTTAGTTCTTTGCCGATTTTACGATGATCACGTTCCTTCGCTTCTTCGCGGAATTTAAGGTATTGTTTTAAATCGTCTTTCTTGAAAAAGGCTGTACCATACACCCGTTGCAGCATTTTATTCTCACTATTTCCACGCCAATAGGCTCCTGCGATACTAAGCAATTGGAATTCTTTTATTTTGCCTGTAGAAGGCACGTGCACTCCGCGACATAAATCAGTAAAATCCCCTTGCTCATAGACAGTGACTTTTTCATCTTCTGGAATCGCATCAATTAGCTCAAGTTTGTATTCATCATTTGCAAAGATCTGCTTCGCTTCTTCACGAGAAACTTCTTTACGGACAACTTCAATATTTTCACTAATAATCTTCTTCATCTCTTTTTCAATAACAGGAAGATCCTCAGGGCTAATCGCATGGTCTAAATCCATATCATAGTAAAACCCATCCTCAATGACTGGCCCCACACCAAATTTGGCATCCGGATAAAGGCGTTTTACTGCTTGTGCCATAAGGTGTGCCGTACTATGACGTAATATTTCTAGAGCATCTTCGCTTTCAGGTGTAATGATTTCTATTGAACCATCTTCTTCAATGGGAGTTTTAAAATCAATTAACTTTCCATTCAATTTGCCGGCGAGGGCTTTCTTTTTGAGACTTGGACTGATGGATGCGGCAATATCTTCGGTCGTTGTGAGCTTCGTAAACTCCTTCACAGAACCATCAGGAAACGTAATATTCAATTGATCCGACATTTGACTGCACTCCTTTTTTCTCTTTCATTGAGGACATTTTTTGAAAAAAACAAAAAACCCGCCCCTAGCAAAGGGACGAGTTTGATACACGTGGTTCCACCCTAGTTTTCATAAGACTGAATCGCTTATGACTTTGGATTCTTTTTAACGGATTACTCCGCCAACCATTACTGACTTATGTCTCATTCATGATTGGAGTTCAAAGGTGGTAAGGATTTCGTTCGTGTTGGAAAGCTCTCAGCTTTACTTTCCTCTCTGGATACCGTGACGAAACACTCATGTCCTTCTCATTACATGTCCTCATTTTATTTATGTAGCCATTATAGCTACATTTTTAAAGAAAATCAAGAGTGCTTGGTATACGCCTGGGCTAAACGATAGAAATAATTTGTCGAAAATACCGCTATTCTTTCTTCAAAGATATTTTTTAATGTACGAATGAGTGGTTGATCTTCATCTTTTGTATATAAAAATATTTTATTCGGGGCCATTGAAAGAAGTGGTGCAATCACAGCAGAATCCACGTAAACTGGATGATTCGATAAAAGTCTTGGATCGAGTAATCCTTGGATCTCCTCTTGCTTCATTTCCTTTAAAGCCTCATCATAAAAGGTTTCAGGTCGATCTAAAATAAGATGGACAATCGATTGCCTTGTAACACGGTCATGTAAATAATCCCTCAATGTTTGGACAAAAACTTGATAATCTTGTTCCATTTTATATTCATCAATCGCAATCCCTAAATACGTTGTGACCTGTTTAAAATATTCCTTTAACCGAAATCTCAAAAAAGAGTCAAATGCGACCGTTCCCTTAAAATCAAGTAAATCTATAACAGCTTCACGTAGAATTGATTCTTCCTTCACCACTCCTGCTAAAGCCGTTAATTCCTTTCTCTCTCCAGCAAACATTTCTGACACAACCTCAATAATGTCATGCCGTTCATTCTCACTTTCAAACCTATATTTCTTTTGAAGAACTTGATCCAGCCATTCATTTCTTTTCACGGTTTGGATATATTGAATAAGAGCAGATACATATTGATCTTTGTTTGTGTCAATCGGTTGAAATGAATATATAAAACGGCCTCGTTTTTCCTGAAAGGAATCCTGCAAGCCATTAGTAGCTAAAAAAGACTTAAAGCGGATTGCCTCTTTAATAGATTTGAACATTAATTCCAAGCCTGCTCCCCCTTTACTCCGCATTGGTACATGTATATGAAGTTTCGGTAGGACTAGACCATAAAATTTTAGAAAAGCGGAAGCGCCCGTTTAGCGACGTACAAATTTGGAGAATAAGGTTGAAAAAGGATAAACGGCTAAAGGCGCCACGTCCTGTGGCAACGCCGTTTTGACCAATTTCCTGTTGGCCTCCGTCCTGGCGGCAGACTCAATCGCGACGTCCTGTCGCTTCGTCTGCACTAGTACATCCTTGTACGTCGCAACACCTTTGTGACCAACGTCCTGTTGACTTATCGTAAGAAGGCACCGAAAGTTTGCTAGTCGCTGGGCGCTGGAGCTAGATCCAAAAAACAAAACACCTGTTTAAAGCAGGTGTTTAATGATGTCTCCGATTAGAACCCGTTAATTTTATCGGAGAGGCAAGGTACTTAATTCTTTCCATAATGCGTGCAGCTTTTAATTTTTCTTCTTCTCCACGCTGGGAATATGTTAAATGGTGTTGCAAATCATGAAAGTTAAAATTAGAACTAAAAAAAGTAGGTAATTGTTCGTGCATGCGAAATTGGAGGATCGACCCTAATATTTCATCCCTTGTCCAGCTTGTCATCGACTCGGCCCCAATATCATCCAACATTAGAATCGGCGCCTTTTTTACAACTTCTAATTTTTCATTCATTGTTTGATCAACTAAAGATTGTTTCATTTCTCTGAAGAACTCAGGCACGTAGACAATGAGTGAAGAAATTTCCTTTTGCGCAAGCTGATTAGCAATCGCTCCTAATAGATAGGATTTCCCAACGCCAAAATTCCCATATAAATACAAGCCTTTCATTTTCAAGCCTGGTTGATAGGCTGAGGCAAATTGTTCAGCAAATTCAAATGCATCTATTCTGCCCGGCTCATCTAAAGTAAAATCAGCAAAGTTTGCTTGCAATATTTCTTTTGGAACATAAATACTTTTGATGAGTCTCTCTGTTTTTCGCCGTTCATCTTCCATTATTTTGCTTGGACATGGTCGATAAAAAAGCTCAATTTTCCCATTTTCAAATGTGAGAACAGGTTCATACCCCGGCATAATATTTTGACAGTGATTCAGTCCAGAACAGTTGGCACATTTTTTTGTCTGTGACACAAATTCATGGAGTTTCATTAAGCTCTGTTCAATGATATGGTCATTCATCTCACCCTGATGCATTTGCAGGAATGCTTGCACATCCGCGTTCGCCAATACTTCCGTTTTTAATTGCTCATATCTTTTTTGAAAATTAGGAGAGCGAGACAGTCTACCTAACGTTCTATTGATTCGCTCCATTTCGGTCACCTCCATGTTGGCGGTATTTCTGTTGAATGGCTTCTAATCGTTTCCTTTTCTCTTCCTGTTCCTGATCAAAAACAACTTTTTCAGTTGCTTGTGGCTCGATAAACCAATCCGGTAATCTTTCCGTCCGTATTGGCTTATTCCTTTTTTGCGTCGGTGTCTTACGGTCATTCGCCCATTCTTGGTATTGACGATGTTCACTTTTGGCTAGATCCATTGCTTCCTTGACCGTTTTAATTTTCTTTCGAGACCAATGTGAAGCAATTTTTGCCAGATAACTTTTGGAAAGTTTCATATCTGTTTTTAACATGACATAGTGAATCAAAACATTGATCACACCGGGCGGAAGCTTCTGGTGAAATAAAACATCCTCTACAGCCTGCAAATCTGATGGGGCAGGCTCCCCGCCATCCGCTAAATCAATTAAAAATTGTCGCGGTGAAATCGTCTCTAAATAGGAGATTAGTTGCTCTTCTTTGGTTTTCGGTTCAATCACATTTCTGGCATAAACAGGTTGAACACGATCAACCAATTGGGGCAATTGATGATCATGTTCTAATTGATACCAATCACGGGCCGCTTTTCGTAACTCCTCGATATCGATCGTTTGATCAGCATCCAAACTAGTTAGAACAATATTTTTCATATTAACAGCATCAATGGAGTATAAAAAGGCTAGTTTAGAAATAGCCTCTTTTACTTCTTGGGTAAAGACTCGTCTAGGAACCATGATTTCTGACAACCCGGAAAATAGTACCTCAAAGTTAAACTGTTCCCCATCAATTTTAATAAGGTTTGGTTCCTGACGACGAAAGAATTCTTGCTGTTCACCCGGCTGGCTAGCTGTATGGGCTTCCTGATCTGTTAAAGCCTCAGAGCCTAATGATGAAAACACATCCTGAAACGAACGAGTCCATTCTTGGTATCCACTCAAGTCTACTTTTTCATCCATAAATAACCGTTTCAGTTTTAAAAACTGTGATTTCCCTATTTTTTGATATAAATATATATTTAACATGCCATCTGTAAAGAAACCTTCTGCAGATAAAGGTGGTTGCAAATCATATAAATAGGAACGATTATCGGCTTCTGTTTTTACGTATGTTTTTAATAAACCAATTCCTTCCAGCTTCAGACGAGCTTGAAAAATTTCCTCCAAGTTTAGATCAAGAAAATTCATTAAATGGTAATGGTTCAACCTTTCCGACCAAAGTCGATTTTCTTGGACTCTGTTCCATAAAGTATAGTATAAGGCTGTGCTAACTGGACCAATAAGAGGTTGGTATAAAGAATCAATTATCTTTTGATCTTGGGGATGCAACACACCATTCATTTTCACAATAAGGGAATCAATCGGTTGAATTTCACTCCAGTATGGCTTCAAGACAAACACACTCTCATCAATCTTTTTTTATTAAATCCTTTAGTTCATCTAAGAAAACATTAATATCTTTAAATTGTCGATAAACAGAGGCGAATCGCACATAGGCGACTTCATCGATTTTCGATAATTTATCCATGACTTTTTCCCCAATTAGTTCCGAGTTCACTTCTGCTTGTCCAAGCGAACGAATTTCCCTCTCAATTTCATGTGTCATTTGTTCAAGTTGATCTAGTGAGACTGGCCTTTTTTCACAGGCACGAATCAGCCCCCTTAAAATTTTTTCACGACTAAACTCTTCACGAATCCCTTCCTTCTTTACAACAATTAATGGTGTTTCTTCCACCCTTTCAAATGTTGTAAAACGAAAAGAACATTCCTCACACTCTCTTCTTCTTCTAATTGCCCTTACGTCATCAACCGGTCTTGAATCGACTACTCGAGTTCCATTATGCTTACAAGACGGGCATTTCATCATACCAGCTCCGTTCAAATCAATATATTCTATTTTATCATTATACCTTAATTCGGCATCAAAAAACAAAAGGTGACTTCTCTAAGAAAAGCACCGAAAGTTTGCTAGTCGCTGGGCGCTGGAGCTGGATCCAAACACTAGCCAATTTTTATACTTTTTTCCTTAAAAGAAAAGAAAACCTAGTAAAGTAGGTTTTCTCATTATGGATGAAGGGACCATTGTTTTATAAGTTCCTCTATTTGTGATCTAGTCTCTTCCAGCTCTCCATTGTTATCAATCACAGCATCAGCTAATTTTATTTTTTCACGAAGTGGCATTTGCGAGGCTATTCGTGCTAATGCTTCAGATTCAGATAAATGATTTCTCTCCATCAATCTTTCTAATTGTACTTGTTCTTCAACAAACACAACGATGGTTTTTTCCACGAGATTGGTTAATTTGCTTTCAAATAATAACGGAATATCATAAATAATGGTCTGTTTTCCGACTGCCAATGCTTCATTTTTCCAACTTTCCATTTGTTTTCGGACTGCTGGATGCACAATTGAATTTAATTTTTGGCGTTTGGCCTCATCGGAGAAGATGATCGATCCCAGTTTACTTCTATCTAATGTTTGATTTGGTAAAAGAATTGACTCTCCAAAAACCTGCACAATTTCTCGATATGCAGGTTGGTCGGGTTCGACCACCTTCCTTGAGGCAATATCTGCATCAATTATTACGAAACCTTTTTCTTTAAACATTTGTGAAACTGTACTTTTTCCACTTGCAATTCCACCGGTTAAACCGACCATCATGAAGTAGCTCGCCTCTTTCAAGTCTTACTCTAGATTTTTAATACGCCGATCAAAATCAATAAAACGCCTGGTACAAAAGCAAAATGTTGGATCCAGTTGGTCTTTGCGAACAAATTGCCAATTTGTAGGCCCGATTTAAGAAAAATACCACTCATTAGCGCTGCAGAGCCAGCAAGCACCCAAGGAGAATATCCTAGCATCGCAGCCCCAATTCCGGCTCCAAACGCATCCAAAGATAAAGCCGCCCCCAAGAGCAAAGCCTCAATGCCGGTTATAGTCCCAGATAGGTCAAAATCTGCTCTTGTTGGTTTTTTAAGAATGTGAATAACGATCCCTAATGATTTAATTTCCCAGTTCACTACCAACTTTTCTACTTGTTCGTGATGACCTTGTTCTGTTCTAAAAAATTGAAATACCACCCAGGCACCAATCATAATTAAAATAATTCCACCAATCCGGTTGGCAGCTGTTGGTGACAAGACTTGCATGATCATACTTCCGGCAAACATTGCGGTAAGAAGAGATATTGCCGTACAAAGAGCGATAATCAATAGTGATTTATACGGAATACGCATCTTGCGTAATCCATATGCTACTCCTGTACTAAAACTATCAAGACTAATCGCAAATGCAAGCAACAAGAGTGATAATGAAACGCCCATAACTTCACACCTTCCCATATCAGCAATGACTACATCAGTATATGAGAAAAAAGCATGGGTGGTTAAACGAATTGAATAGATAATTGCCTAATTCTTTATCAATCAATAGCTTACTTAGACATCCTTGAAGGAAAAGTTCAGCGGGTACTGGAGCGACTACTTATTCCCTTATGTGAAGAAACACTGGCGGACACGTCTTTTGTCCGCTACTTTTTTGTGATTCGAGCACGATCATATCTGCTGACATTGTGGACAGAAGTGAGTTCCCCGTCCTGCTACCTTCGTTTTCTCAATTTCCATTCCACAAAATGGGCATGGTTCACCATTTTTTCCATACACTTTTAATTGTTCCTGGTATGAACCGCTAAGTCCATGAGAATTCATATAGGAGTTAACAGAGCTCCCTCCTGCTTCTATAGACTCTAACAATGTAGTTTTCATTTCTTGCAAAAGAGGGATAACTTCTTCCTCCGTTAATGTTTTCGAAACACGCTCAGGATGAATTTGAGAACGAATCAGTACCTCGTCTACATAAATATTACCAAGTCCTGAGACAATGGTTTGATCAAGTAAAACAGCTTTAATGGCTCGATCCGTTTTGCTTAATTTCTCCAATAAATACGCTAATGTACATTCGTCCGAAAATGGTTCAGGCCCCAATTTAGAAAGTGGTAATTGATCATTCTCTGTTCCTTTTGAAAATAAGTGCATGGTGCCAAATTTTCGAACATCCCGGTAAAAAAGGGAAGAGCCATCCGTAAAGTGAAAGAGGATATGCGTATGTTTATCGGGGTCATCCTCATTTTGATGTAAACGATAATTCCCTTCCATTCGCAAATGCGACACAAGCGAATAATCATCCAATTGAAAAATTAAAAACTTCCCTTTCCTTTGTACATTGTGTATAAGCTGTCCTTGTAAAGCATCTTGGAATTGTTCAACTTCCAATGGATGTTTAATGATTTTAGGCCAACGAATGGAGACATTTTTTATTTTTTTCCCTGCCACCAATTCGTTTAGTGACCTACGTACTGATTCAACTTCTGGCAATTCGGGCATCTTCTTCTCTCCCCTTAGGCAAACGCCTTTCGCTTTTCTTTTTGGTCTAGCTACAGGCGTTAGGGGCTCGAGGTCAAATAACCTGAAACTGCCGAAGGGAAAAAGCACCCTTCTTCAGTTTCAGAACATTTGCTTGTCGCCCCTAGGCAAACGCCTTTCGCTTTTCTTTTTGTCTAGCTACAGGCGTTAGGGGCTCGAGGTCAAATAACCTGAAACTGCCGAAGGGAAAAAGCACCCTTCTTCAGTTTCAGAACATTTGCTTGTCGCCCCTAGGCAAACGCCTTTCGCTTTTCTTTTTTATTTCGCATCAAACCATGTCGGACCATAGGCATATTCCACTTTTAATGGGACAGATAGGGTTAATGCCTGTTCCATCACTTCTGGGACAATTTCTTTTAACTTATTAATTTCGTCTTTTGGCGCTTCAAAGATTAATTCATCATGTACTTGTAGTAACAATCTTGTTTGTAATTGTTCTTTTTTTAATCGGGCTGCCATTTCGATCATCGCTTTTTTAATAATATCAGCGGCACTTCCCTGAATCGGGGTGTTCATCGCTGTTCTTTCGCCAAAGCTTCTAATATTATAGTTACGGCTTGTAATTTCCGGAATATAGCGTCTCCGGTGAAGAAGTGTAGAAACAAAGCCCTTTTCTCGTGCCTCTTGCACAATATCTTCCATATAATGTTTAACCCCAGAAAAACTTTCTAAATAACGATCAATAAATTTTCCTGCCTCTTTCCTCGTTATCCCAAGGTTTTGTGACAAACCGTAATCACTAATTCCATAGACAATGCCAAAATTGACAGCTTTTGCCTGTCTTCTCATATTACCATCCACTTCATCAGCTGCCACATGGAAAACATCCATCGCTGTCTTTGTATGAATATCCATATCATGTTGGAAGGCCTCTAGAAGACCTTTGTCTTGAGCAATCTCTGCTAGCACTCGTAATTCAATTTGAGAATAATCGGCGGCAAAAATCACCCAGTCCTTCTCAGATGGAATAAAAGCTTGCCTGATCTTCCTACCTTCCTCAAGCCGAATCGGAATATTTTGCAGATTCGGATCTGTTGAACTTAACCTCCCCGTAGAAGTAAGAGCTTGGTTAAATCTTGTATGCACCTTATGCGTGTCTTTATGAATAACCTTTAATAACCCTTCGATATAAGTAGACTGTAATTTTCCAAGTTGGCGATAATGCAGAATCTCGGGAATAATTTCATGCGATTGCGCTAGCTTTTCCAATACATCTGCTGAAGTGGAATAACCGGTTTTGGTTTTCTTTAAGACAGGAAGACCTAATTTCTCAAACAAAACGACTCCTAATTGCTTTGGTGAATTAATATTAAATTCTTGCCCAGCAAGTGTATAAATGCGTGCTTCTATTTCCTTTAACCGTTCCGCTAACTCTAATTGCATTTCTTGTATCCGCGCTGTATCAACCTTTACTCCTGCATATTCCATTTCCGCTAAAATAATGGAAAGGGGTAACTCTAAATTATAGAAAAGATCTGTTTGTTGGTTTTCCTCAAGCTCCTTTAAACATTCTGTATATAAGGCATCGATCGCAACAGCTTTACGAGCGAGATGCTCCGCGAGTGCCGGTTCATCCGGAACTTTTCTCTTTGCACCTTTTCCATACACAGCCTCATCTGTTTGAACATCTGTGTAATGATGGCGTCTTGCTACACCAGCAAAATCATCGGATGATTCGGAAGGATTTAATAAATACGAGACAAGCATTAAGTCAAAGTCAATGCCTTTTAAATCAATGCCATGCCACTTTAATGAAACAATCGAACGTTTCCCGTCATATACTCTTTTTTTCTTAGATTCATCACTAGCCCATTTCTTAAAAGCTTCTGATTGTAAAGCCAATTCAGTAGGGATAAAATAATTCCCATTTTGTTGGGCAAGACCAAAACCAATGATTTTTCCAGTATGGTAATTTTCATCCAATATTTCGACATAAAGTGAGCTTTCATCAGCAAAAAGATCCTCTGTAATAGAATGAACAATTTCAAAGGGAATTTCTTTTACTTCCTCTTCTTCGATCTCCTCTGCACCTTCTACCTTATCAAGTAATGAGTGAAAACCTAACTCTTTAAATAGAGTGACTAATTTTTCTGGCTCATATCCCTCATAGAGTAACTCATCAATAGAAACCTCCACGGGGGCTTCCTTCATAATGGTCGCTAGTTCCTTGCTCATGATCGCTTGATCCTTATGTTCTGTTAGTCTTTCTTTTAATTTTTTTCCACTCACTTGATCAATATGTTCAAGAAGGTTTTCCATTGTATGGAATTCCTTTAAAAGTTTAATGGCTGTTTTCTCTCCTACACCTGGTACTCCAGGAATATTGTCAGACTGATCTCCCATTAAACCTTTCATGTCGACAATTTGCTCTGGCTGAAGTCCATATTTTTTACTTATGTGTTCAGGTGTATATGCCTCAATATCAGTGATGCCTTTTCTAGTGATGGCAACAGTCGTCTTGTCGGTACTTAGCTGTGTGAGATCCTTATCACCTGAAACAACAAGTACTTCAAAATCCTCTTTTTCAGCCTTTGTTGCTAAAGTCCCAATAATATCATCTGCTTCATAGTTTTCTAATTCATATCGCTTAATCCCGTAAGCATCAAGCAAATCACGCAAGAAAGGAAATTGTTCCGATAATTCTGGGGGAGTTTTTTGCCTTCCTCCTTTATACTCGGTAAAGGTTGAGTGCCGGAACGTCGTTTTGCCAGCATCAAAAGCTACCAGTATATGGGTGGGTTTTTGTTCCGCCAATACCTTCATTAACATAGTGGTAAATCCGTATATCGCATTGGTATGAACACCTTTGTCATTGTTTAACAGCGGCAAAGCAAAAAAAGCTCTGTAAGCAATACTGTTTCCATCGATTAACATTAATTTTTTCTTCACTAG
Organism: Lederbergia ruris; assembly: GCF_018332955.1. Taxonomy (NCBI): domain Bacteria; kingdom Bacillati; phylum Bacillota; class Bacilli; order Caryophanales; family Bacillaceae; genus Lederbergia; species Lederbergia ruris. Next base: position 36,791 of record NZ_BORB01000031.1, on the reverse strand, counting down.
GTAACCTCCTGTTGGAGCAGGTTCGTCCAATTTTACTTCTATTCTACATGAAGCCGGGAAAAAAAGAAAAAGAAGTGCTAGTACGAAATCCTTCCAATTCTATATTAACAGCAGAAACCTCGTATAATTGATTCATACGAGGTTTCTCCCTGCAAGATACAGGCTTCAATTATTATTCTGTATAACCCATAAGCAAACGAGCATATGGTGAATCAGATGGCAGGATAATGACGGTATCTTCACCAATGGTTTTCTTATAGGATTCTAAAGTACGATAGAGATTATAGAACTCAGGGTCTTTTGAGAAAGATTTATTATATATTTTCGCTGCCTCTCCCTCTCCTTCAGCCCGAATGAGTTCAGCATCAGCTTCAGCTTTTGAGAGCATCTCCCTTACTTTCTGATCGGTTTTTGCCATGATTTCATTTTTCTTGGCATCCCCTTTAGATAAATACTCCTGCGCTGTTGATTCTCGTTCTGACACCATTCGTGTATAAACAGAGTTTTCATTTTCTTCAGGAAGGTCTGTTCGTTTTGTTCGAACATCGACAACTGTTACCCCATATTCATCCCTGCCCAATAGATCATTAACCCGTTCTGTGATCCGGTCATTTAAACTTCCACGAGAAGATTTCTCATCGTTAATAATCTCATCATAATCTAATTGGCCTAGTTCAGAGCGGACTACGGAGTAAATAAACTCTTCCATCCGAGATTCCGCATTTTCAACGGTACGTGCATTCGAAATCATCTTCTGTGGGTCATCAATTTTCCATACCGCATAGTTATCAATAATAATTCGTTTTTTATCTTTCGTATTAATTTCTGCTTGGGACACATCATAGGTCATTTGATATTTCGGTAAAGTGGTTACGGTTTGTAAAAATGGGACTTTAAAAGCTAGTCCCGGTTCTGTTTCAACGCGAACGACTTCTTGGAATTGCCTGATCACCTTATATTCGCCTTCACGGACAATAAAAACACTTGTAAATAATAAAATGAGGAGGATAATCAATCCAACGAAGAGCATTCCTATTTTTGTGAACTTGCGCCATTCTTTCTCAACAGAGCGTCGTTCATCCATATCGATGACATTTTTACTCATTGTGAAGATTCCCCTCCTTTTTCTTTATCGTTTGACTGATCCGTTTGTTTTTGTTCTTCAGCATTTTCATTCTCTTTAAGTGGTTTTTCATTTTCTTTTTCCATCGACCTTAATGGTAAATATTTTAATGTATTGCCATCATCATTCATGATGTAGATGTCAGCTCCAGGAAGAACTTGTTCAAGGGTTTCGATTGTTAACCGCTCACGCGTAATATCAGGATTCGATTTATACTGTTCGTATAAGGAATTAAAAACAGCAACACTTCCTCGAGCAGATTCTATTCTAGCCGCCTTCTCCCCTTCTGCTTTTGAAATAATGGCTGATTTTTCTCCTTCTGCCTCGTTCATCCGTTTGTTTTCGTACTTATTCGCTTCATTAATTTTCGTGTTCATCGTTTCTCGAGCATCTGTTACAGCTGTAAACGCACTACGAACCTCTTCATTCGGCAATTCAACATCTTTTAAGTTGACGGCTAAAATCGAAATACCAATATCATATTTATCTAGCAAATCCGTAAGTAAATCGCGGACATCCCCTTCAATTTCCGCCTTACCTGTCGTTAACGCATCGTCAATTCTTGAGCTTCCGATAATACTTCGCAAAGATGCTGATGTTGCATCATAGAGGATTTCCTCAGGATTCGCTGCATGAAATAAATATTTCTCTGGCTCGGTAATTTTCCATTGTACAACTAGATCAGCGAAGACAATATTTTCATCCCCTGTAATCATCTTTGTTTCGTTCTTGTTCCCATCAACATCTTTAAAGCCAAAGTCCAACTTTTTCGTTTCCCGTGCTAATTTTTCTACATTTTGTATTGGCCACGGAAGTTTAAAGTGTAAACCCGGATCTGTAATGGTCTGATCTGCCTTTCCAAAAGTAATGATAACGGCTTGATCAGATTCGTCCACTGTGTACCAGGATGTTAAAGCAACAAGAGCTAATATTGCAACAGCAAGAACCATCCCTATTAAAGTAAAGCCCCTCTTTAAACTCATCATACCCTTTCCCTTCTCTTAAACTTCTATTCTCTATACGGTTTGAATAAGCAAATGGTTTCAAAAAATGAGCGTTCTTTCCACAAAAATACTTTGCTGCCCATTCAAAAGGACCTAGATCGTTTCCAGGTCCTTAACATATGTAAGCTATTCATCTTGAAGCACACTAGGTGGTTGAACATGTAGACTTCCTTTTATTACTGGTTGCTCTTTTTCATTCGTGGCCCTTACCTGTACCGTAAGCATATGCTTATCTTTGTTCACTTCAACTATTTCAAATAAAAATTCGATGGTCTCATAATGATAGACAGGTTCTAGGAATTGAATATTCTGACTTAGAATATGAGAACCCGGACCAGGCAAATATTTAGATATAGCGGAAGTGATCATGCCCGTTAGCATAATCGTGGGTACTATCGGCTTTTTAAATTCCGTTTGAGAAGCGTAATCATGTTGAATAAAGAGTGGATTTGCGTCATTTGTCAAGCCTAGATACAATAATAAATCCTTATCTTCCATCTTTTCCGTTAAAACAAGCTTCTCTCCAATCGTTATCTCTTCAAGTCTCCTGCCGAGCTTTCGATTTTTCCCTAGAAACACATGCACACCTCCAATGGGTTTTAAAAAAATATTCAGCAACCTGCTCTTTTATGTAAAAGAAAGCCGTCCCTTTCATGCTGCGGCATGGTCAATTGGACAGCTTTGGTTCTCACATTAACCGGCTTCAATCATTGCAATACTTTCATAACCTCTCGAACAGAGTCTGCTGATTTTTCTAAGGCCGCTTTTTCATCTTCCTTTAGGTCTAGTTCAATGATCTTCTCGATTCCATCCTTACCAAGAATTGTCGGAACACCTAGATAAATACCATCGAAACCATATTCACCTTCCAGATAGGCAATAGTTGGAAGTATACGGCGTTGATCTTTCACAATCGCTTCTACCATTTCAACTAGAGAAGCTGCTGGAGCATAGTAAGCACTGCCATTTCCGAGGAGATTAACAATTTCCCCGCCACCTTTTCGAGTGCGTTCTACAATAGCATCAAGACGATCTTTCGGAATTAATGTTTCAAGCGGGATCCCACCAGCATAAGAATAGCGTACAAGCGGTACCATATCATCCCCATGACCACCAAGAACAAATCCTATAATGTCCTTAACAGATACATTTAATTCTTGGGCAATGAATGTACGGAAACGCGCTGTATCTAATACACCTGATTGGCCAATGACGCGATTTTTTGGGAATCCAGATTCTTGGAAAACGGTATAAGTCATCGCATCTACAGGATTGGTTAAAACGATAATATGACAATTAGGAGAATATTTAACGATTTCACTTGTGACACTTTTCATTACCGTTTGGTTTGTTTGTACAAGATCATCTCGACTCATACCCGGTTTACGGGCAACTCCAGCCGTAATAACCACGACATCAGAATCTTTCGTATCCTCATAATTAGACGTTCCTACAATATTAGCATCAAAGCCTTGGACGGGGCTAGCTTCTAACATATCTAACGCCTTTCCCTTTGTCGGATTTTCCATTTGCGGGATATCAACGAGCACAACATCCCCAAGCTCCTTCTGTGCTAATAAAAAGGCTGTTGTTGCTCCTGTGAAACCGCCGCCAATAACAGATATCTTCTTACGCCTCATTGTCATATCAAAAATTCCCTTCTTTCATAGATTTATTTATATTTCATCCACAGCTAGAAAAGAATACTTGAAAGCGAGCGCCACGCTAGATGCGGGTCGCTCGCTAAAATTACCAACTCTCTTACATATTTTCAATAAGAGCTGTAGCAAATTCCGAAGTCTTTACTTCTGTTGCCCCTTCCATTAGACGAGCAAAGTCATAAGTAACAACTTTCGATTCAATTGTTTTCTCTACTGATTTGGTAATCATCTCAGCAGCTTCGTTCCATCCTAAATGCTCAAGCATTAATACACCAGAAAGCAACACTGATGATGGGTTTACTTTATCCAATCCTGCATACTTAGGTGCTGTACCATGTGTAGCTTCAAAAATAGCATGTCCAGTTTCATAGTTAATGTTTGCACCAGGAGCAATTCCAATTCCACCTACTTGAGCAGCAAGCGCATCAGAAATATAATCTCCGTTAAGGTTCATCGTTGCAACAACATCAAATTCTTTTGGACGAGTGAGAATTTGTTGTAGGAAAATATCCGCAATCGCATCTTTGATAATAATTTTACCCGCAGCTTCTGCATCAGCTTGCGCTTTGTTCGCTGCATCAGTACCTTGTTCTTCCTTAATCTTGTCATATTGATTCCAAGTAAACACTTGATCTCCGAATTCTCTTTCCGCTAGCTCGTAGCCCCAGTTTTTGAAGGCACCTTCCGTAAATTTCATGATGTTTCCTTTATGCACAAGAGTCACAGATTTACGTCCTTCTTTTAGTGCATAATTAATCGCAGAACGTACTAAGCGCTCTGTTCCTTCTGTTGAAATTGGTTTAATCCCAATTCCTGATGTTTCTGGAAAGCGAATTTTATTAACGCCCATTTCATTTTGCAGGAAATCGATTAGTTTCTTGACTTCATCTGTTCCCTCTTTATACTCAATCCCCGCATAAATATCCTCTGTATTTTCACGAAAAATGACCATATCACAATCTTCTGGACGCTTGACAGGGGAAGGTACACCTTCGAAATAACGTACAGGACGAAGACAAACAAACAAATCAAGTTCTTGACGAAGAGCTACGTTCAATGAACGGAAACCTCCACCAATTGGAGTTGTTAATGGTCCTTTAATTGCAATTAAATATTCACGGATTGTTTCAAGTGTTTCTTCAGGAAGCCATTCGCCGAATTTATTGAATGCTTTTTCCCCTGCGTAAACTTCTTTCCATTCAATCTTTCTTTTTCCAGCATAAGCTTTTTCAACAGCTGCATCTAAAACTCTTTGTGCTGCTGCCCAAATGTCTGGACCAGTTCCATCCCCCTCAATAAAAGGAATAACCGGATGATCTGGTGTATGTAGAACACCGTTTTCAACTGTAATTTTCTCTGCCATGTAAGTTCCCTCCATTATTTTCTCCAGTTTTTATTCTAACAGATATTAAGATATTTCTCTATATTCTTAACGATCTTCAAGTGGTTTGAATGCACGCATCCCTGGTCCTGTATATTCTGCACGCGGACGGATCAATCTGTTATTTTCATATTGTTCAAGAATATGGGCAATCCATCCCGAAACGCGCGATACGGCAAAAATAGGTGTAAATAAATCATGGTCGATTTTCAGGCTATGGTAAACAGATGCAGAATAAAAATCGACATTAGGTGGTAAAGGTTTCTTAGATGTTAGTACTTCACGTACTTTCTCAGAAATTTCATACCACTGTGTTTCACCCGTAATTTCAGTTAGCTTTCGAGACATTTCACGTAAATGCTTTGCGCGTGGGTCACCTTTTCGGTATACACGATGACCGAAGCCCATAATTTTTTCTTTATTGGCAAGCTTGTTCAAAATATATTCTTCTGCTTTATCCACAGACCCAATTTCTGTAAGCATTTTCATAACCTGTTCGTTTGCACCACCATGTAGCGGCCCCTTTAGAGCGCCGATTGCTGCTGTCACACCAGAATACATATCTGACAATGTTGCAACACAAACACGAGCAGTGAATGTAGAGGCATTTAACTCATGATCTGCATGGAGAATTAAAGCCTTATCCATTGCCTCAACTTCTACAGCACTTGGTTCTTTACCATTCAACATATAAAGGAAGTTTTTTGCAAGACTATAATCCTTGTTAGGAGCAACTGGCTCTTCTCCATTACGAATTCGCGCAAATGCTGCCACAAGCGTAGGCATTTTTGCTTGTAGGCGGATTGCCTTACGAAAGTTCGCTTCTTTCTCCATGACATCTGCCTCTTCATCAAATAATCCTAAAGTAGAAACAGCTGTACGAAGTGCCGCCATTGGGTGCACTTTTTCAATTGGGTATGTTTTAAAACTATCAATGATTTCTTGCGGAATTTCCATATTGTCAGCTAATTGTTGTTTCAACTCTTCTAATTGCTGTTTATTTGGCAATTCCAAATGCCATAAAAGATAAATGATCTCTTCGAAGCTGGCATTTTTTGTCAGATCATCAATATTGTAACCAACATATGTAAGAGTGTCATCGATGATTGAACTTATGGAAGATGTAGTTGCTACAATGCCTTCCAATCCACGTGTTGCTGTCATAAAAGTAACATCTCCTTTATTTTTAAACTGATCTTCATCATAAAAAAACAATGAAAGCCCGACGGAATTTAACAAGTTCCGCAAAATTTGTCAACGCTTCAATCCCCTATTCAATTATAGACTAAAATTCTTTCTTGTCCATTATAGAGAATATAGATTTTCCATCCATTGTTATTATAACTAAAAATTCCTATTTTGGGAATGGAAACGCTTAGAGGGTATATTTTAAACCAGATTTCCTTGAGTATTCACATATGTTTATTTTATAAAGTCAAAAATCTTCATCGCCATATAGGCAATCCCTGCGCCTATCAATGGTCCTACGGCTACCCCCTTAAAAACAGCCACAGCCAAAATTGTCCCAATTACGAGGGCTGTCGTAATATGGGGATCTGTTGATAAAAGCTGAATTCCATATTTGGCAATCAATGCGACAGCCATGCCGGCAGCAAGCGCAATCCAAGCATACGGAGATTTTATAGCCTCTCCCAATTCCTTAAAACCGATTTGACCACTGGCGATCGGTGCCAGAACCGCAATGGTAATGATCGTGACACCCCAATTAATTCCCTTTGTTTGTAAAACAGCAAAAATCTTTTCATCTGCCCCAATTAGCCTTAAAATAATGAGTACAGCTGCGGCAAGAATAAGTGAATTATTCTTAGCTATAAATCCTATAGCCAACAGCATGATCATAAATAGTAATGGATGACTTAACATATGTACCTTCCTTTGTTGTTTATATTTAATGCTTCATTCTGTTCGATCATGTTATGATAGTTGAAAGAATATGTTCGTTAGCAAAATTAAAATATGAGGTGTCCAATGAAACGCGAAAATGTTTTCAAGCTCATTCGTTTTTTTATCGTCATTTTCATTGTCGTTTTATCCTTTTTTGTTCTTTACTTTACAGCTAAATTAACATACCCGTTTATTATTGCCATTATCATCGCTATGATTATTAGTCCGGCCGTCCATTTCCTTGAAAAAAAATGGAAATTCCCTCGCGCCCTTGCCGTTGTCACTTCATCGCTTTTATTAATTTCTATTTTTGCGGGGTTAATTACGCTACTCATTGCCGAGATTGTCGATGGTGCTAATTATTTATCCACAGTAGTACCGGAACATACACGAACGCTTATTGAATATATTCAAAACTTGTTTGCTAGTCAAATTATTCCCTTTTACGAAAGACTAGCAAGTACGTTCAATAATCTAGATAGTAACCAGCAAGGGACCATCATGGAAAGCATTAGTAAAACAGGGAGCAAAATAACGGAAACTGCTACAAATTTTTTACAAAGTTTCTTTTTAAAATTACCTTCTTTGGTTTCTTGGATCCCGAATGCCGCCACAGTCTTGGTTTTTTCTGTATTAGCTACATTCTTCATTAGTAAAGATCAAGAAAAACTAATAGATTTGATGAAAAAAATAATTCCCGAAAAGGTCAAATTTAGTGGCAATAAAGTCTTCGTTGATTTAAAGAAAGCATTGTTTGGATTTGTAAAAGCCCAATTTACCCTTATTTCTATTACATTGGTCATAGTATTGGTAGGATTGCTCATCTTACGTGTTAAATATGCCATCACGATTGCTTTAATAGCAGGAATTTTTGATATTTTGCCCTATCTCGGCACCGGAACCGTCTTTGTTCCTTGGATTATCTATGAAATCATCATAGGTAATTATGGATTAGCCTTAGGCCTTGGGATCCTGTATACCGTTGTCGTTGTACAGAGACAACTAATGGAACCCAAAATATTATCATCCAGTATTGGAATGAATCCTCTAGCCACTTTAGTCGCCTTATTCGTTGGCTTTAAATTAATTGGATTCCTAGGGTTAATTCTCGGTCCAGTTATGTTAGTTCTCATAACAACCCTACATAGAGCCAATGTATTTAAAGACATTTGGGCTTATATTCAACATGGCTCTGCCGACATAAAGAAATAATCATGAAAAAGAGCCTTTTTCTATTATTAGGCTCTTTTCTTAACGATAAATATATAATTGTCTACGACTCACCCATCTTTTTACTAATTTAAGCAAATAGGGTTTTATAAATTTCCGTGTGAATGGGACTAAAAGGATTAATCCGGTAACATCGGTAATGAAGCCAGGACTTATTAACAAAATCCCACCGATCAAAATACAAACTCCATCTAATATAGCCACTCCAGGAGGTTGTCCATTTTGAATTTGACCTTGTAATTGATATAGAACATTTAGGCCTTGTTTTCTAGTTAAATAAGCCCCCACCATTCCCGTGACAATAATTAAAAGCACCGTTGGAATAATTCCCATTAGTTTTCCAGCTAACATGAAAACACCAATTTCTAGTGCTGTCAGTATAATAAACAAAAGTATCCATAACCTCATTTTGTCCACATCCCGAAGATTTCTTGTCTATATCGTAACATATCTTCGGCTTTATTAACTAGAATGGAGCATGCTTTTGTTTTATGGTTGAATATAAAAAGCCGGAAAAAACTCCGGCTTTTTAAACTTACTTATTAAAGAACACTAGCATGGCCATTGTAAATAACGCCTCTTGTTGCATCTACCGTTATTTCTTGACCATCTTTTAGTAACTTTGTTGCGTTCTCTACCCCTACAATTACCGGAATTCCCAAGTTTAGCCCAACAACTGCAGCATGACTTGTTAAGCCACCTTCCTCAGTGATCAATGCAGAACATTGTTCTAGTGCAGGGACCATATCTCGATCAGTACCAATCGAAACCATTACATTTCCTTGCTCTACTTTTTCTCTAGCTTCGTCTGCATTTCTTGCCACAAATGCTTTACCAAAAGCCGTTTTTCTTCCGATTCCTTGGCCTTTAGCAAGTACATCGCCTAACACATGGAGCTTCATCAAATTGGTTGCGCCTGCTTCTCCTACCGGAACTCCACCCGTAATAAGGATTAAGTCACCGTGTTTCACTAAACCAGAATTTAAGCTTTCTGTCACAGCATCTTCTAACATTTCATCCGTAGTCGTCACTTTTTGTCCCATTTGCGGATATACTCCCCATTGAAGCATCAATCTACGAACAATCGTTTCCTCATGTGTAATCGCAATGATTGGAACCTTTGGACGATATTTCGAAATCATGCGAGCCGTATGGCCACTTTCTGTAGGTGTCACAATCGCACTTACGTCTAAGTTAATGGCTGTATGTGCCACCGACTGGCAAATGGCATCTGTCATATTCACTTCACTATTTTTGCTCAAATAGTTTAGAATTTCTTTGTGATTCAGTGCTTTTTCTGTTGATTCCGCAATATTGCTCATTGTTTGCACAGCTTCCACTGGATAGGAACCAGCTGCCGTTTCTCCTGATAACATGACCGCATCCGATCCATCTAGAATGGCATTTGCTACGTCACTAGCTTCTGCTCTAGTTGGTCTTGGATTACGTTGCATAGAATCAAGCATTTGCGTCGCGGTAATAACCGGTTTACCTGCTTCATTACATTTACGGATCAACATTTTTTGAACCAACGGAACAGCCTCAGTAGGAATTTCCACACCTAAATCCCCACGTGCGACCATCAAACCGTCAGAGACAGCAAGAATTTCATCAATATTATCCACACCCTCTTGATTTTCAATCTTAGGGATAATGTGGATATATTCTCCACCATTCTCTTCTAACAATTGACGAATCTCTATCACATCGGAGGCTCTTCTTACGAAAGAAGCTGCGATAAAATCAATTCCTTGTTCAATACCGAACAATATATCTCTTGCATCTTTCTCTGTAATCCCTGGTAAATTCACAGAGACACCAGGTACGTTTACACCTTTTTTATTTTTAAGTGTTCCGCTATTCATAACCTTCGTAATAATTTCATCATTTTCTTTTTGAATCTCTATTACTTCTAGGCCAATTAAGCCATCATCTAACAAAATAGTAGAGCCAATATGAACATCATTGATCAGTCCAGGATAAGATAATGAAAATTTCTCCTCTGTTCCTAGGACTTCTTTCATTGAAACAACAACCGTTGAACCTTGAGTTAATTCAATAGCTCCATCTTTCATATTATGGGTACGAATTTCAGGTCCCTTTGTATCCAATAAAATTCCTACATTTTTCCCGGCTTTCTTAGCTGATTCTCTTATATTAACAATTCGATTCAAATGTTCATCATGATCCCCATGGGAAAAGTTTAGACGCGCAACATTCATCCCAGCTTGGATTAAATCATATAATGTATCCGAATTTTCACTTGCGGGTCCAATGGTACAAACTATTTTTGTCTTTTTCATCTTTCTTCCTCCTAGAATATTCCCTACTTAAATCGATAATTCCTTGGATAGCTGATAAATATCCTCATGGAATACATGCGGCTCGTCCAAAATGCTTAAAATATCATTATCAATAATTCTATTCTGTTCGATCCCTAATGCTCTTCCACCTTTGCCTTCCATCAATAATTCAACGGCTTTTGCTCCAAGTCGACTCGCCAATACGCGATCATAACCTGTTGGTGTTCCACCACGTTGAATATGCCCTAAAACTGAAACACGAGTTTCAATGTCGATCGCCTTTTTTAATTTCTCCGCAAATTCTGTTCCACTCATGACTCCTTCAGCAACAACAATAATGGAATGCTTTTTCCCACGTTCTTGTCCTTTATGAAGTCGATCACAAATGTCTTTCATATCAAAACCTTCTTCAGGAATGATAATAGTTTCGGCTCCACCAGCCAATCCAGAGTATAAAGCAATATCACCCGCTCCACGCCCCATTACTTCAATAATAAATGTTCGCTCATGGGATGAAGCTGTATCACGAATATTGTCGATGGCGCTTAAAACGGTATTTAAAGCCGTATCAAAGCCGATCGTATGACTCGTACCAGGAATATCATTATCAATCGTTGCTGGCACACCTACACATGGAAACCCATGCTCTGTTAAAGCCTTTGCTCCTCTGTAAGAGCCATCTCCACCAATGACAACAAGTCCATCAAGTTCAAATTTCTTTAATTGTTCGACACCTTTTAGTTGGCCTTCTCTTGTTTTAAATTCTTCACAGCGTGCAGATCGGAGAATGGTGCCACCTCGCTGAATAATATCTCCCACAGACCCTAACTCTAATTTTTTTATATTTCCATTCATCAAACCGCTAAAGCCTTGTTGAATCGCGTAGGGCTCTATGCCATGAAAAATAGCCTTTCTTACAACAGCTCTTATCGCCGCATTCATGCCAGGGGCGTCTCCACCACTTGTTAAAACACCAATCTTCTTCATGATCATCACTCCTATTCGTTACAATCGTATGATTATGTAAAACATCCATTCTCCCATAATTTAGTGCTTTTTCATTAAGGCAACTTAGTTGATTTATTTCGCTTAGGAAACTATAAAATTCTAGCTTGTGGATAAGTTGCTTATGCCGCGGTTGACATCCAGCTCCAGCGCCTAGCGACTAGCAAATTTACGCCTTCTTCCTACGATAAGTCAACATCGGCTCCTTCGTCGTCGTGTTTCCTTTATCTCAGGCCAACAGGACGTTGGTCACAAAGGCGTTGCGACGTACAAGGATGTACTAGTGCAGACGAAGCGACAGGACGTCGCGATTGAGTCTGCCGCCAGGACGGCGCGTATTTAGCCTTTGAACCTTATGCTCCAAATTTGTACGTCGCTGAACAGTCGCTTGCGCTTTTGTTCTCGCCTTCCATGCAAAACTAATTTCACAATACTTGAGTCCATGATTAAACCCATCTCGGATTATTTAATCTCCATCTTTTAAAATACCACTTTATTGTCGGATTCTCAAATGTTTCAGCACTATAAATAGGAAAAACTGCCCCATGTATGCCGAGTTTTTCCTTAACATCTATATATAGTATCCGCATTTTTTCCCACATACCATATATAAAATTTCAGCATTCTATTGGAACAGTTTTTTCAGTAAGAATTTATTTGACTTTTCAAGAGGATGTTCAAAATGTCCGGTAAAAATGACACTGCGAATTTCTTCGTTGGCTTGCTTCTCCGCTGCTCATGTATCTAAATGCATACATTCCGCTGCTCGAAGACTGCGCCGCCTCGAACTTCTTGGTCCTTTTTATCCTCCTTTTTGAACAATCATTTTAGGTTCAGTTTCTTCTATAAACTTGCCCATTTGTCTAAATTTATTATAACGCTGGTTTACTCGTTCTTCTGGAGTAAGTGCGGTTAATTCCTTCAATGCTTGGTATAAAATAGGATCAATAAATTGCGCTTGGCGTTCCACATCTCTGTGTGCGCCACCTTTTACTTCCTGAATGACTTCATCAATGATGTTAAAATCAAGTAAATCGGATGCCGTTATTTTCATCGCTTCTGCTGCTTTTTTAGATAGGGAGGCATCCTTCCATAAGATACTAGCTGCTCCTTCTGGAGAAATGACGGAATATACGGAGTTTTCAAGCATAAAGATTCGATTTCCTAGCCCTAATCCTAATGCTCCACCACTGCCGCCTTCTCCCGTTACAAGACAAATAATTGGAACCCTAATTCCAGCCATTTCAAATAAATTACGAGCAATGGCTTCACTTTGCCCTCTTTCTTCAGCTGCTTTACCAGGATAAGCCCCTTTCGTGTCCACAAAACAAATAATCGGGCGCTCAAATTTCTCCGCCTGTTTCATTAGACGTAGGGCCTTACGAAATCCTTCTGGATGGGGCATACCAAAATTCCGATATATATTTTCCTTCGTATCACGGCCACGTTGGTGACCAATGACCGTTACAGGAAGACCTCTGTATTTCGCGATACCACCTACAATGGCTTTATCATCTCCGAAAACTCGATCACCATGCAATTCTATAAAATCAGTAAAAAGGTATTGAATATAGTCCAAAGTGGTCGGGCGATTCGAGTTCCTGGCAATTTGCACGCGGTCCCATGGTCCCAGGTTTTCATAAACATCATTTTCTAACTTTTCTAAACGCCTTTCTAATTTATCAATTTCATCTGTTAGATCTACATCTGACTCTCTCGTAAACGCTCGTAGCTCAGCGATCTTTTTTCGAAGTTCCAAAACCGGCTTATCAAATTCAGTCTCATTTACCATACTTGTTCACCTTCTTGCTGATGAATATCTAAAATCGTTACTAACCTTTCTTTTAAATCGCGGCGATGAATCACTCCATCCAATTGACCGTGATCTAAAAGAAATTCCGCGGTTTGGAAATCATCAGGTAAATCTTCACGGATGGTTTGCTCAATGACTCGGCGACCAGCGAAGCCAATCAAGGCTCCGGGCTCAGCAAAATTAAAGTCTCCTAGCGAAGCAAAGCTGGCCGAAACTCCACCGGTTGTTGGATGCGTCATCACCGATACAATTAATCCGCCTTGCTCACTAAACACCTTCAATGCAGAACTTGTTTTAGCCATTTGCATAAGCGATAAGATTCCTTCTTGCATTCTTGCTCCACCTGAAGCTGTGAAAATTAAAAAAGGCACCTTCATTTCTCCTGCTTTTTCAATGGCTCTTGCAATTTTCTCTCCCACTACAGAGCCCATACTGCCCATACGGAAATGAGAATCCATCACTGCTATCACGACTTGCTGGCTTTCGATAGTACCCGTTCCGGTTAATACAGCTTCGTCTAGATCTGTCTTCTTTTTGTCTTTCTCAACTTTCTCTAAATACCCCGGAAATTCTAATGGGTTTCCGGTTGTAATATTTTCCTTGAATTCCTGAAAGCTTCCTTCATCAAACAAACTTTCAATACGTTCATAGCCTGTCATTCGTAAATGATGATCACAATGTAAACATACTTTTAAATTTTTCCGTAAATCTTTCGTATACATAATTTTTTTACATTCCGGGCATTTTGTCATAATGCCTTCAGGAACGTCTGTTTTTGCAGCTTCTGATGGTACTGCTGCATATTTCCTTTTTTTCGGTTTAGAAAAAAAGTCCTTAAGCAAATGGCTCTCCCCCTATCAGCTTTCACATTTTGCCAGATATTGTCTCATTTTTAAAATCGGCTTTGCGACTCTCTAATTTTCAGTCAATAATGCCTCTATATACTTTTGATCGACCATTTTATCTGGCTGATTCGTCTTAGTGGAATAGCTATTAAGCACTTCCCAAATTCTAAATAGCAACCGATGATTAGACAGTCTCAAGACATGTTCCAATTCCACTGGTCCCTGCTCCATAATGTGATCACGCAAAGCTTTAATCCTTGACTTGTCCGATAAAGAGCGAACACTTAGATATAATTCTTTTTCCAAGATCCGTTTTGTATCATCTAAATCTTCTCGTACAAGTGGATCCTCTAATATGAACATTCCGAGTATCTTAATTAACTGATGGTTTTTAAAGTCAGATAGAAAGGTACCTTCCCCTCTGCGTGTTTCAATTAACCCTAAAAGCTCTAAGGCTCTTAGGGCCTCTCGCACAGAAGACCTTCCTACCTTAAGTCGCTCAGATAATTCTCTTTCTGAGGGAATTTTATCACCTTGTTTGAGACCATCCGTTACAATAATTTTTTTAATGTCTTGTACGATCCCAAGATATACTTTCGACTGCTCTTTCTCCATATTCATTCGTATGTTCACTCATTCATTTCCGATGATAGCCAGTTGTCTTGTCTTTTCACGCACTTCATCGGGATTGACTTTTATACGAGCCACTCCGGTTTCCATAGCCGCTTTTGCGACTGCAGCAGCAACGTTTGGGGCAACACGTGGGTCAAAAGGATCTGGGATAATATAATCCGTTGATCTTTTTTTATCTGAAATCAGATCAGCAATGGCCTGGACAGCTGCCTGTTTCATCTCTTCGTTGATATGTGTAGCTCTTACATCTAATGCTCCCCTAAAAATCCCTGGAAAAGCTAATACATTGTTCACTTGATTGGGGAAGTCTGAACGCCCGGTTCCAATTACTATCGCCCCCGCAGCTTTTGCCTCAGCTGGCATAATTTCAGGTTGAGGATTTGCCATAGCAAAGATAATCGGATTTTCATTCATAGATTGGATCATCTCACTTGTTAAGGCACCTGCTACAGATACTCCGATAAAAACATCTGTATTTTTGATGATATCTGCAAGTTTTCCTTGAAGCTTGTGGAGGTTGGTATATTTTGCAACTTCCTCCTTCACCTCATTCATGCCTTCCTGGCGTCCTTCATAAATAGCGCCTTTTGAATCACACATGATCATATCTCGCACACCGTAACTCGAAAGAAGTTTGATAATCGCAATCCCTGCTGCTCCCGCACCATTCAGAACCACTTTGATATTATTCATTTTCCGGTTCGTGAGCTTGAGAGCATTGACCAATCCAGCTACCGTTACAATCGCCGTACCGTGTTGATCGTCATGGAAAATGGGAATGCTCGTTTCCTTTTTCAACCGATTTTCAATTGTGAAACAATGGGGGGCGGCAATGTCTTCCAGATTGATACCACCGAAATTGGGCTCTAGCAACTTTACAGTTTGAACGATTTCCTCGATATTTGTTGTCTTTAAACAAATAGGAAAGGCGTCTACACCGGCAAAACTTTTAAATAATACGGCTTTTCCTTCCATCACAGGTAAGGCTGCCTCTGGTCCGATATTTCCGAGTCCAAGTACAGCTGTACCATTTGTAACAATGCCCACCATATTCCCCTTCATTGTATAATCATATTGCGCTTCCGGCTTTTCATAAATTACTTTACAAGGCTCAGCAACACCTGGTGAATAAGCTAAGCTCAAATCCTTAGCATTTTTAACTTCAACCTTTGATTTAGATTCTAGCTTCCCTTTATGGAGTTTGTGCATATGCAGTGCTTCTTCACGTAAAGACAATAAGACTCGCTCCTTTTGAACACGCACTTTTTGATATTTATCCAAAATCTAAGTGGTCTGGCCACAAAAGCTTCTCAACAAATATACCATATTTCTATTCTTTGAAAAAGTTATTTCCGAACATGATTAAATTCGACAAAAAGCTCAGTTGGTATTGGCGAATTGTAAGTCACGTTATTTCAAAACGATATTTTCTTTTCTTAATAATTGTTCTAATTCAAAAAGACAAGAAGCGGAAGGCTCAATCTGATCTGTCTTTCCTAATTTGATTGTTTTCCTTGTCTTTTCATAATGGAGAACGACTGTCGTTTCACCTGGATATTTTTGGAGAACCGCTCTAAGTTTATATAAGATCTCACGTTGATGTAAGTCCTTTGGTATCCGTATATATAAATTTGTCCTTTTTTGTCCGTCTAATTCGTGTTTTAAGTTTTTCGGGTCTTGAAGTTGTTGAATAATTAATTGTACATGATTCTCTCTTTGTTCAGAATGCCCGGTAACTAACACGACTTCTCCTTCTTGACAGAGCTCTCCAAACTTACGGAATGCATCGGGAAATATGACGCCCTCGAGCTCACCAGAAGGATCGCTCATTTTTACAAAGGCCATTAAATCCCCTTTTTTTGTCCTAATTTTTTTTACGTTTGTTATATATACACCTGCCGACACATTCCTTAATCTAGGGTGCATTTGCAGAAGTGGTGTGACTTGCGCTGCAGTAAATTGCTTTTGATAAATACTGGTAGGGTGATCGGAAATATACAAACCTAAATAGTATTTTTCATGAAAAAGTTTCTCCGCCATTTCAAGTGGCTCAACTTCCACATATTTAGGCTGAATTCGAAATGCCTCATCACCAGCAAATAAATCTGTTCCTGCAGAAGGTCGCATCAATTCTGCATGTTCTAAGGCCACATCCAAGGTAGCTAATAAAGTTCCCCGGTCATATCCAAATTCATCTAGTGCTCCTGCATAGACAAGCGCCTCTAACACTTTACGATTGACGGCTTTCGGCGATACCCTCATGCAGAAATCAAATAAATCCCGATATGATCCGCCTTTCCTATGAAGAGTGATCTCCCGTAATGCCGCAACCCCAATGCCTTTAATGGCTCCAAGGCTGAATCGAATTCCCTCGGCATTCGCGATAAAAGGATACTGACTTGCATTAATAGACGGCGGCAGTATTTTAATCCCTAATTGTTTCGCTTCATGAATGTATTTTGCTATCTTTTGATCATTCCCGACTACAGACGTCAAAAGTGCGGCCATAAACTCCTTTGGATAATGCGCTTTTAAATAGGCCAATTGCCACGCAATATAACTATAGGCTACTGCATGACTCCGATTAAATCCGTAATTGGCAAACCGCACAATCAAATCATAAATCTGGTTAGCGGTTTGTTCATTATGTCCTTTTTGCATTGCGCCCTGTACAAAATGCATTCTTTCGTGATCCAAGTCAGCCTTCTTCTTCTTACTAACAGCGCGCCGCAATAAATCGGCTTCACCTAATGAAAAACCAGCCATCGTGGCTGCAATTTGCATAATTTGCTCTTGGTAGACGATCACTCCATATGTAAGCTCGAGAGTAGGCCGTAAATCTGGGTGTGGATAATGCACTTGTTTCTTTCCATGCTTACAAGCAATATACTCTGGAATATTATCCATTGGCCCAGGTCTGAATAAAGCATTTACAGCGACAATGTCTTCGAATTCCGTTGGTTTTAATTCACGCAAAACTTTGCGCATACCATCTGACTCCAACTGAAAAATCCCGGATGTTTCTCCTTTTTGTAACAAAGCAAATGTTTTTTTATCTGTAAAAGGGATTTGGTTTACCGCTAATTTCTTACCAGTATTTTTTTCAACGCTTCTTATGATTTGTTCTAATAGAGTCAGATTTCGCAAACCTAGAAAATCCATTTTCAATAACCCTATTTCCTCTAAATCTCCCATGGGAAATTGCGTTAAATAGGTTCCTGTCTCCGCACCCTGTAGAGGAATAAGCTCTGTCAATGGTTGTTCAGAAATGATCACCCCGGCTGCATGTGTAGAGGTATGCCGTGGTAATCCTTCCAAAATAAGAGCTGTTTCAAATAACAAGCGATTCCGCTCCGTTTGTTGGACAAACTTCTGTAATCCCTCTGATTCCTGCAAAGCTTGCTTTAAAGATATACCTAGACGAGAAGGAATAAGTTTTGATAGTTCCTCTAATTCAGAAGAGGTAAGCCCGAATACCCTTGCTGTATCTCGCATTGCCGCTTTTGCGGCAAAAGTTCCAAAAGTGATAATTTGTGCAACATGATTTCGGCCATACTTTTCCATTACATACTCAATCACTTCATCACGGCGATGATCTGGAAAATCAATATCGATATCAGGCATACTTACTCGTTCGGGATTTAAAAAACGTTCGAAAAGCAATTGGTGTTTGATCGGATCCACATCTGTAATGCCTAATAAATAAGCGACAAGGGATCCAGCAGCAGAGCCCCTGCCAGGTCCTGTTAAAATGCCATGTTCTCTCGCATATTTCATAAAATCCCAAACAATTAAGAAATAATCATTAAAACCCATCCGTTGAATGGTGCTTAATTCATAGTCTAATCGTTCATCATATTGCTTATCTGGAGATACAAGCCTTTGTTTTAATCCAAACTCACATAGCCTTTTTAAGTAGTTGGCAGAATTTTCTCCCTCTGGGAGCGGGTATTTTGGTAATAGTTCCTGACTGGTTTCAACCATCACATTACATGCTTCAACAATTTGCCCAATATTGTCGATCGCTTCTTGAAGATCAGTGAAAAGTTCTTGCATTTCTTGTTTGCTTTTAAAATAGTACTCTTTCTTGATCTTTTTTTCCGGTAAGGTGATCTGAACACCGTCTCGAATGGCTAATAAACATTCTTGGGCAAAAGCCTCTTCTGGCTCTAAATATTGCACATCATTGGTCGCAACAATTGGAATGTTTAACTGGGTTGCTATACTTACAAGCTTCTGCCTTAATTCTGTTTCCACTGCTTCATGATGATTTTGAACTGCAAGATAAAATTGGTTATTCCCAAAAACTTCTTTATACTCGTTAGCAACATCTGCCGCTTCCTTTTCATGAGAATGAAGAAGCAGTTGCTCGATCTCCCCCTTTTTACCTGGAGAGAGAGCAATTAATCCGTGTGTATATGAAAGTAATTCTTCCCAAAGGATCGATTCTCCTCCCCCTGTTTTTATAATGGTAGAGATTTTTAAGAGGTTTTTATATCCTTTATGATTTTGTGCAAGGAGGATCAGCGGATAGACCGGGCCATTCTCCTCTTTTTTATACATGGCCGTCATCCCAATGATGGGCTTTATGCCTGCCTTTACGCAAGCTTTGTAAAAAGGTAAGACCCCATATAATACATTACAATCCGTTAATGCCAGTGCCGTGTATTCTAATCTTTTCGCTTTTTCAACGAGTGCGGAAATAGAGATAGTACTCGAGAGTAAGCTATAGGAAGTTGATATTTGCAAGTGGGCAAAACTCATGAATTCCACCCTTTCCGTTATTCTAACTACTATTATGAACGAGCATAACTAAAAATGAAATGATTGTGATACTCAAAATTTAACCGTGCGTTTTTTCATACATCTTGAGTTTGTCCCATATATTGTAATAAGCAGAATGTTTTTTAGGAGATGTTAAGATGAACGAAGCTTTTTTTCCTGCATTTTTTAATAGTTATTTTATTGCTTTTGGGGTGGTTATAGGTGGATCTTTAATTGGAAGTATAGCCGCTTTTATTACGGGAGAACCCTTACTTACTCAAATCCAAAATATTTCCAGCCAAATTAGAATTTGGGCGATTGTTGCTGCGATTGGCGGCACATTTGATACGGTCTATAGTTTTGAAAAAGGATTCCTAGATGGAGGAACAAAAGATTTGTTCAAGCAATTTCTACTTATTCTTTCAGCGATGGGTGGAGCAAAATCAGCTGCTCTGATCATTGCTTGGCTCACTCAGGAGCATATCACATGAGGATTCCGCCCTTATATAGAAATAGCAACTGGCAGCGACTATTTGCCGGAATGGCTGTTGGTGGATGTATTAGCTGGATCATCTTTCTTTTCATGTTCGGGGTGATGCAAGAAAGAAATAGTGTGATCATGCAAGAACAAACAAATAAAATTCGTGAACTGCAAAGCGATATCAAAATTTGGCAGGATGATTATAAAGAATTGAACGAAAAAAACGAAGAAATGCTTACCATTCAAAAAATAAAAGTCGAGCTAACCAACTACGAAAAATACGATATTAAAGACAGTCAAAGCATTCACACTGTTCAGGACGCGATTCAAGATGATTTACGCTCCCTACTCGCTAAGGATCTAGCTACTGTATATAAAAATAAAGAAATAATAGAAAAAGCAATTGAAAATAAAATCGTAAAGATTAACGGAAAAAAATATGAATTTGTCATACGCGAAATTCATTATTACACAACCATTCATATTGAAATAGAACTAAGGTTAGCGGATTAACAGAAAATGCAAAAAGAGAGGGAGGATGACAATTATTAAGGAGGAATAATTTTTGAAGCACTAGAGCGATTCCTGATACACGTCTTTGTGATTTCCTAAGTTCTTCTGTGTACCAAGAAAGGATCTACGTTTCCGCTATTCCTTTGCATTTTCGTACATCCAAACGCTCCTTGGATCTACGTTTTCGCTGTCCCTTTGCATTTTCGTACATCCAAACGCACTCTGGATCTACATTTTTGCTGTCCCTTTGCATTTTTGTACATCCAAACACCTCTTGGATCTACGTTTTCGCTGTTCCTTTGCATTTTCGTACATCCAAACACCTCTTGGATCTACATTTTTGCTGTCCCTTTGCATTTTCGTACATCCAAACGCTTCTTGGATCTACGTTTTCACTGTCCCTTTGCATTTTCGTACATCCAAACGCTTCTTAGAGGCTCCTAATACTCGTTTTAATGATTTTTCAAGAGTTTCATACTCATGAAACTCTTGACATGTGTAAATTTGAAAACTAGATTGATCACCCAAAATTAGCTACGGACGATCAATCTAGTTTTTCTGGGCATTATCTCATTAATTGATCTACTAGTTTCTTATTTCGTTTTTTGAATATATCGTTATGAGAAAATACCATGCCGAATTCCATAGCAGCTGGCTCAATCAATTGTTTGGCCTTATTCACGGCATTGAGCGCATCCAGAAAGGCTCCTGCAATTAAGTGAACTTTCCCATCATACTTAATTACATCCCCTGCTCCATATAATCCTGGTACAGATGTTTCACTATACGGGCTACCAGCAGCCCTAACGGCATACTTCCTGTATATCTTTTTTAACCAACTCAGCTTCTTCCCACGAAGAAACGGAAGCTCCTGCTGCTAGCGGGTGTCCTCCACCTCCGTATTTTTTCGCAATTGTATTAATCACAGGCTTCTTCGAGCGTAAACGAACGCGAATTTCCTTTTCCTCCTCGATTAAAAAACACCATGCTTTTATGCCTTTTATATTCCCTAAAGAACCGACAAGAATGGAAGCTTCCGAAGGAGTTGTATTGAATTTTTTTAGTGTGGACTGGTTTAATTTAACAATCGCTGCTCCATCCTCATTGATTTCATAATGTTCATACACATAGCCTTGAAGCTTGATCATTTTCGGTTCTAGCTCATACATATGATTAAAAAGCTCGGTTCGATCAAAATCATATTCAATTAACTCACTAGCATATTGAAAAGTTCGCTTCGTTGTACTCGGAAACTGAAAACGACCTGTATCACCAACAATCCCACAAAATATCAACTTAGCTGCCTTATTCGTCATTTTCAGACCTTTTTCTTTCCCATATAAATAAAATTCATAAATCATTTCACTCGTTGAAGAAGCAGTCGTATCAACCCAACAAGGATTTCCGTATGGATCTTCGTTTGGATGATGATCAATTTTGATTAATTTTTCCCCTAAGGAATAACGATCATCACAAATTCTTTCCTGATTGGCTGTATCACAGACGATAACAAGTGCCCCCTTATATTGCTCATCCGTTACGGTATCTGGAACAAATAAATAGTCTAATTCCGCCTCATGTTTCCCTGTTACCAATACTTTCTTTTCAGGAAAGGAAGTCTTAAGAATTTCCGCTAGTCCCCCTTGTGAGCCATAAGCATCAGGATCAGGGCGAACGTGACGATGGATAATAATCGTTTCATATTGCTTAATCGCGTCTAATATTTGTTGCTTCATTCGTTAAACCTCTTTCTATTGTTCAAATAGTTTTCAATTGTCTTCCTTGTGATTTAGGTTACAATAAATTATATACAGGTTTTAATATGAAATGGAGGATGTACCTTTATGCCTATTTTGGTGTTTATCATTGTGTTGTCATTGTCTTTTTATGTCTTTTATAAAATAAAATATGTACGCAGTCACTTACCTATGGAGAAGAAATTGCTCAATGGGAAATCTAGTGTGGCACTCGGAATTTTCGTTGCCTTTTTCGGGATTAATCAATTATTTTTATATCAAACAACCCTGACTTACATTATAGGGATCCTCTTCATTGCTCTTGGAGCCGCAAGTGCATGGGCAGGTTTCAAATCTTATCGTTATCATGTGCCTTATGCCGTGAAAGAAGCGGAAGAAATGTCCAAGTAATGTGATACGATGAAGCGCCAGTCCCTTGTGAAAGAGATTGATTAGCGCTTCATCGTTTAGATAAGCGTCATCCTATTTCTCAATAAGCTTACACATCATCAGCGCTTTCCCTATAAGCTCGTCTCCATTAAATACTTCTACATCTACTTTGCCAAATTTTCGCCCAACCTCAAGAATATTTGGCTCTATTCTCAATACACTGTCCATTTGCGCGGGTTTTAAATAATAAATGGTTAAATTCTCAACAGCAAGTTCTCCCTTTTTTTGCTGTCTAAAAACCCTTGTAGCTGCCTCTGTCATAATTGTGGTGAATACACCATAAGAGATGGTTCCTAATTGATTCGTCATTTGCGGAGTCACTTCGAAATCAAAGGCCTCTTTCCCCGTGTATTCCCCTGCTGAGAACTGTTTCGTGATCGTATCATCAATGGTTTCTCCAACATGAGGCTGCCTTTGAATCATTTGCAAGGCTTTTAATACATCTTGTCTACTAATAATACCCGCAAAGCGCTTTTGGTCATCCACGACAGGTAATACTTCTATCCCTTCCCAGATCATCATATGAGCAACAGAAGCCACGCTGACATTTCTTCCCACTGTCAACGGATTGCGTGTCATTATTTTATCTAAGGTAAGAGATTCATCTTGTCCAATGACATCCTTTCCCGTCACAATGCCAACAACACGATTCATGGAATCAAGTACGGGAAAACGGCTATGGTTGGTTTCTTTCTTTTTTACATACCAATCTGCGACTGTGGCTTTTACATTCATACTGGCTGCTTCTTCAGCTCGCGTTAAAATATCTTCCACTAAAGTGATTTCTTTTTTTATTAATTGATCATAAATCGCTCGATTGATCATGGTTGCAACCGTAAAAGTATCGTAACTAGTAGACAAAATCGGGAGCTTCAATTCATCCGCTAACCGTTTGACTTCTTCAGTCGTATCAAAGCCACCTGTAATTAAAACGGCCGCACCGGCACGTAATGCAAATTCATGCACCTCTATCCGATTCCCGACAATCAAAAGATTACCTGGACCTGTGTATCTCTTTATAGCCTCCATTTCCATTGCGCCAATAACAAATTTTGTTAATGTTTTATAGAGACCTGCTTTTCCTCCAAGCACTTGTCCATCAATAATATTAACAACCTCTACATAGGTAAGTTTTTCAATATTTTCCTTTTTCTTTCGTTCAATTCGAATTGTTCCCACTCGTTCAATGGTACTGACATATCCTTTATTTTCTGCATCTTTTATCGCACGATAGGCTGTTCCTTCACTAACCTTCAGTTCTTTAGCGATTTGCCGAACTGATATTTTCTCCCCCACAGGCAGACTATCAATATGGCGAATAATTTGTTCATGTTTGGTCGCCAAATTCTTCACCCTTTTCTTCACCCGATCTTATTTCTATCTCTTATTATAACGGGTAAAGGAACGATCGACAATTTTCTGTCATGACCGGGCGCGAATTCTCACTTTTTTGTGGCTCTTTCCCTGCTCATTTGAAGGAGAGTTTCCAAAATTATGATTAAATAAAAGCGCCGTTAAATTTCCAGCCAAAACCAAAAAAGCAAACGCAAGCCAAGCGATGGAAAACATCCCCTCTTTCCCAAAATCTGCTAGTGATAGTTTTGGCAACGCGAAATACACCATCGCTGCACAAAGCAACAAACAAAGTAAATAACGATATCTCCTCACAGAAATCCCTCCCCGCACCTTTTTGTTATTGTATGCGAGGAGGGAGTAAGAAATGCGTATGCCACTCTCTTGATAAGAAAGAGACACGTAAGTATTTTTTCATATCAACATTCTAAATAATCCCCAGGCTTCATAATTTTCCCGTCTATTCCCTCTTCTAACAAATCGATAAATGTTTGCGGATTTTGCCGAATTGGAGGGAATGTATCATAATGAACAGGCACTACCATTTTCGCACCAATATATTTTGCCGCTACAGCCGCATCTTCTGGTCCCATCGTAAAATTATCCCCAATCGGTAAAAAGGCGATGTCAATGGAATGGCGTTCCCCTATTAGCTTCATATCTGAAAATAACCCCGTATCTCCAGCATGATAGATTGTTTTTCCTTCCGCTGTAAACAAAACGCCCGCAGGCATTCCCATATAAATAATTTGCTGATCTTCTGTTGTGATCGCTGAACTGTGAAAAGCTTTCGTATATTTCACTTGACCAAAATCAAATTGATAGGCGCCACCAATATTCATACCATGTGTATTAAGCCCCTGCCATCCAAGATAAACAGCAAGCTCATTTGGGGCTATAACTAAGGAGCCGCTCTTATTGGCAATCGCTTCTGTATCCCCTACATGGTCGTTGTGACCATGGGTTAGAATAATAACATCAGGCTGCTCATCCTCCACTTTTAAATCGGTTAATTCATTTCCTGTTATAAAAGGATCAAATAAAATTGTTTTTCCATTTGTGATGATTTTGATAATGGAATGACCATGATATGAGATTTTCATACTTACCACTCCTATGCATAATTCTGTCTCTCAAATATCACTTCGATCTTTTTCCTGGATTTCCTGCAAGTTTCTTTCTTTATTTTAAAAAAGCTGATAACATTTTTCTAGAAGAGATTTTTTAGGAGATGAAATAAATTGAATCGATTGAATAAACTTTCAAAATGGTTAGAAAAAGAAAATATAGAAGCTGCATTCATTACGTCTCCAGATAATGTTTTTTATTTAACAGGATTCCGTAGTGAGCCTCATGAACGTTTATTAGCTTTAGTTGTCTTTCAAGAAAAAGAACCTTTTATCATCTGTCCAGCAATGGAAAAGGCAGATGCTCGTAAATCTGGCTGGGAATACGAAATCATTGGCTACAACGATACAGATCAGCCATGGGACTTTATCGAACAACGGGTGAAAGCAAGAATCTCCAACATCCGCCAATGGGCTGTGGAGAAAAATCATTTGAATGTTAGCCGGTACGAAGAGCTAAATACTCGTTTTCCTAGCAGCCTTTTACAAGATGCGGAGCTCATTTTGAATGAACTTAGAATGCTCAAAACGCCTGAAGAAATGGCAAGCATTCAAAAAGCATGTGAATTTGCTGATTTTGCTGTTGAAGTGGGTGTCAATGAAATCGCTGAAGGAAAAACGGAACTTGATGTGATTGCAGCGATTGAATATGAAGTGAAGAAAAAAGGAATTACAGGAATGTCCTTTAATACAATGGTTTTAACAGGTAAAAATGCCGCTTCTCCCCATGGAACACCGGGAATGACGAAAATGAAAAAGGGTGATTTTGTCCTTTTTGATTTAGGAGTGATTTACGAGGGCTATTGTTCGGATATTACAAGAACTGTCGCATTTGGCGATATATCTTCTGAACAGCAAAAAATTTACGACACTGTACTAAACGCTCAACAAGAAGCTGTTAAAGCTGTTAAACCTGGGGTGCTTGCAAAAGATCTTGACAATATTGCCCGCACTCATATTCAGAACGCAGGATATGGTGAATTTTTCCCGCATCGGCTTGGGCATGGTCTTGGTATTAGTGTTCATGAATATCCTTCTATTACAGCGACAAATCCACTCAGCATGACAGCTGGTATGGTGTTCACTATTGAGCCAGGTGTTTATGTCCCCGACGTAGCAGGTGTTCGAATTGAAGATGATGTCTTCGTTACGAAGAACAGTGTCGAAGTATTAACGAAATATCCAAAATCATTGCAAATTGTGTAACAAAAATTGGGTATCTCCCAACCAAATCTATTTTCGGTTAGGGGATACCCTTTACTCATATATGGCAGAGTCCTCCCGTATAGCGGGAAAACATTATCGGTTCTTATTTCAATAAACTTTCCGCATCCTGATAGGCATATTGAAAGGCATCAGCTACCCCTTGATGAGTGATATGGCCTTCCAGAGTATTCAAGCCTTTCCTCAATGCTTCATCTTCTTGACAAGCTTGTTGGAATCCCTTGTTCGCAATTTGTAACGCATATGGAATGGTCGCATTCGTTAGAGCAATCGTAGAGGTTCTTGGAACGGCTCCCGGCATATTCGCTACGGCATAATGCACTACATCATGTTTCAAATATGTAGGGTTGTCATGTGTGGTGACACGATCACTTGTTTCGAAAATCCCACCTTGATCGATTGCAATATCAATGACAACTGCGCCAGGCTTCATCGCTTTAATCATTTCTTCCGTTACCAACTTTGGTGCCTTCGCTCCAGGGATTAATACCGCACCCACGACAAGGTCCGAATCTTTGACTGCTTCCGCGATATTAAACGGATTGGAGACTAATGTCGTCACTTGTCTTCCAAAAATATCTTCCAACTCGCGAAGACGATTGGCGTTCAGATCAATGATCGTAACGTCAGCACCGAAACCAGTGGCAATTTTTGCTGCATTCGTTCCTACAATTCCCCCACCAATGATTGTCACCTTTCCACGTTTCACACCAGGTACACCCGACAGAAGAATTCCTTGCCCTCCATAATTTTTCTCTAGAAATTGAGCGCCAATTTGCACAGACATTCTACCGGCCACTTCGCTCATCGGAGTTAAAAGTGGCAAAGAGCGGTTAGGAAGTTGAACTGTTTCATAAGCAATTGACGTAGTCTTTTTAGCAAGTAATTGATCTGTCAATGCTTTTTCGTTAGCCAAGTGAAGATACGTAAATAAGATCAAATCTTCCCGTAAAAAGGTAAATTCCTCTTCAATTGGTGCTTTCACTTTTAATACTAATTCTTGTGCCCACGCCTCTTCAGCTGTCTCAACAATATGTGCGCCAACCTCTGAATAGGCTTGATCTGAAAATCCAGATCCTTTTCCTGCACCCTTCTCGATATATACTTCATGTCCAGCAGTGGTAAGTGTGACCACTCCTGCTGGCGTCATGGCTACTCGATTTTCATGATTAATTAATTCTTTCGGTATTCCAATTCTCATTACTATGCCTCCCGTTCGAAGTCTACATTTTTTATCATATCATTCTAAACCTATCTTGACAGCTTTTTTTAGTCATTTTCACATAAAAATAAGCCAAATAGCATAATAAAATTTGCTACTTGGCCTTTATTATTGTTAAGGAAATTTTAAAATAGTAGCTTGTGGGTAAGTTTAAAAGTAGACGGTAATCGTCCAGCTCCAGCGCCCAGCGACTAGCAAACTTTCGGTGCCTTCCTACGATAAGTCAACATTGATTCACCCTTTGGTGTCTAGCTACAGGCGGCAGGGGCTCGAGGTCAAATAACCCTGAACCTATGAAGGGAAAACCGCCCTTCCTAGGTTCAGGAACATTTGCTTGTCGCCCCTAAGCAGCCGCCTTCCGCTTTTCGTGGTTCAGCGTGTTTCCTTTATCTCAGGCCAACAGGATGTTGGTCAGAACGGCGTTGCGCCAGGACGGCGCGTCTTTAGCCGTTCAACCTTATGACCAAAGTTTGTACGTCGCTAAACGGGCGCTTCCGCTTTTGTATATTAGCCATCATACCGTTCTTTATTAATCTTCTTTTGCTCGATAGCACCGTTCGTATAAACGTCTCTTATCTGCTTTACCGTTTCTTCATTATTTTTTTCTATATATTCAAATTGATTTTCTTTTGATTGTTTATCCATTGTCATACTCCTTTTTACGTTTTTTCTATTATTTGTTGGGGAATTAGAAGATATACGGGCAACAAAATGTTATAATAAAGAAAAAGGAGGCAATAAGAATGACTCTTAAATATTCTAATATCTTAGTTGCTGTAGATGGTTCGAAATCAGCAGAATGCGCCTTCAAAAAAGCAGTACAAATCGCACAGCGAAACCAAGCTCAGTTAACTCTTGTCCATGTTATTGATACAAGAGCATATGTAGCAATTAATACCTATGACCGAACAATGGAGGATCGGGCTGGTGAATATGCCGAAGAGCTATTACGGGGTTATAAAGAAGAAGCCATGAAGCTCGGCTTAGTAAATATGAACACAGTCATTGAGTATGGATCGCCTAAAACCGTGATCCCGAAAAAAGTAGCGAAAGAAATAGAGGCTGACTTAATTATTTGTGGGGCCACTGGTCTTAACGCCGTAGAACGTCTTTTAATCGGCAGTGTCTCTGAACACATTACTCGTTCAGCCACATGTGATGTATTGGTCGTTCGCACGGAAGAAAAGGAAGAAGTTTAGCCAAAGAATAAAAAGAGCTAATCCAGTTTATTTCGGATTAGCTCTTCTCTAATTTCGCTTTTGCTTTTTCTAATTGTAGTCGTACTTGGCTAAATCCAGTTCCGCCATAGGAATTTCTCCGTTTAACCGCTTCTCTCGGTGAAAGGATCGCAAAGATATCTTGCTCAATTTGTGCGCATGCAGCTTGTAGTTCCTCTAATGATAGGTCTAATAAATAGCAACCTTTCTGAATACAGCCCAGAACTAACTTCCCTACAATTTCATGAGCTTCACGGAAAGGAATTCCTTTCGACGCTAAATAATCGGCAAGCTCTGTTGCATTCGAGAAGTCCTGATGAACAGACGTGTCCATCACGTCCGCTTTTACCGTCATCGTTTTGACCATTCCAGCAAAAATTTTCAATGAGCCAATCATTGTATGAACGGTGTCGAACATCCCTTCCTTATCCTCTTGCATATCTTTATTGTATGTAAGGGGGAGTCCCTTCAATGTCGTCAGCATGCCCATTAAATGGCCGACCACCCTACCAGATTTACCACGGATAAGCTCTGCCATATCGGGATTTTTCTTCTGTGGCATAATACTACTACCTGTCGCATATGTGTCATCCAGCTCAATAAAGTCAAATTCCTTGCTAGACCAGAGAATGAATTCTTCGGCCAAACGCGAGAGATGGGTCATAGTTAAGGAAGCATTACTTAAAAATTCAACGATAAAATCGCGATCACTCACTGCATCCATGCTATTCTCGTACACGCCGGAAAACCCTAGCTGTTCCGCTGTGAAATGGCGATCAATTGGGAAAGTTGTCCCTGCTAAAGCACTTGCTCCAAGGGGAGACAAATCAATCCGCTTTAAACTTTCCTGAAACCGTTCAAAATCACGTTCTAACATCCAAAAATAAGCGAGAAGATGATGAGCAAACGAAACAGGCTGCGCCCTTTGCAAATGTGTATAGCCTGGAAATACGGTTTCCACGTTTTTTTCAGCCTGTGCAAATAAAGCCTCTTGTAGTTCCTTAATATGCTCCATAATTACCAGCACTTGCTTTTTCAAATACAAATGCATGTCAGTCGCAACCTGATCATTTCGACTTCTACCAGTATGCAACTTTCCTCCAACTGGTCCAATTTCTTCCGTGAGCAATTTTTCAAGATTAAGATGGATATCCTCTTCTGAAACAGAATAGACTAACTCACCTGCGCTCGCTTTTTCTTTCAATTTTAAAAGACCTTGAACAATTTTCTCACTATCTTCTAGAGGAATAATATTCATTTTACCCAACATTTTTACGTGGGCAATGCTTCCTTCTAAATCTTCAAAAACAAGCTCCTGATCAAACGAGATCGAGGCACCAAACTCCTCGATCCATTGTTCAGGGGATTTTGAAAAACGTCCACCCCATGCTTTTTTCATGCTTTCACCTTATTCTTGTTATGAATCATGCTGTGTACTTCTGTTGGTAGCCCCCAAAGTTTAATGAAACCGACAGAGGCTGATTGATCGAATTCATCGTCGGCTGTATAGGTCGCCAATTTCTCATTATATAGAGAGTTTGCTGATTTACGTCCTTCTACAATCGCATGGCCTTTAAATAGCTTGACTCTTGCAATGCCATTGACAAACTTCTGCGATTCTTTAAGAAAAGCCTCTAACGCTGGTTTTAATGGAGAGAACCATAAACCTTCATAAATCATTTCTGTTAATTTCTTTTCAATATTAGGTTTAAAATGCGCTAATTCTTTTACAAGCGTAAGATCTTCTAATTCTTTATGAGCCGTTAGCAACGTAACCGCGCCAGGACATTCGTAGATTTCACGTGATTTAATTCCTACTAATCTATTTTCCACATGATCAATTCTACCAACACCGTGTTTCCCAGCTAATTGATTTAAAGTTAAAATTAATTCACTTAACGGATATTTCTTTCCATCGATCGAAACAGGGACACCATGAATAAACTCAATTTCGATCACATCTGGTTGGTCAGGAGTATCCTCTAATGCAGCCGTTAGATCATAGGCATTTTCCGGCGGTGCGGCCCAAGGATCCTCTAGCACTCCACATTCATTACTTCTTCCCCATAAATTCTGATCAATGGAAAAAGGACTATCTAAATCAATCGGAATGGGGACCCCTTTTTCTTTCGCATATTCAATTTCTTCTTCACGAGACCAACTCCAGTCTCTCACAGGAGCCAGTACCTCAAGATTCGGATTCAACGCTTTAATGGACACTTCAAAACGTACTTGATCATTCCCTTTCCCTGTGCAGCCATGGGCCACTGCATCCGCCTTTTCTTGTTCTGCTACTTCAACAAGTTTCTTGGCAATTAAGGGTCTTGAAAGGGCAGAAACAAGTGGGTATTTTTGTTCATACATGGCATGGGCTTGAAGAGCTAATAAAGCATACTCATTCGCAAACTCTTCTTTTGCATCAATCACAATACTTTTTGACGCCCCCATATCCAATGCTTTGGATTGAATAAAAGCTAAATCCTTCCCTTCTCCAATATCTAAGCAACAAGCTACGACATCATAACCTTGATCCAAAAACCATTTAATCGCAACCGAAGTATCTAAGCCACCTGAATAAGCCATAACGACTTTCTTTTTCATAAAAAACCCTCCTGAGGACATTGTATACTTATACATAAAAGTTTATTTTTAATCATTCATTATTATGGATATTATCATATGCATATATTTTTTTCAATACTTATTCATAAAAATGTATAAAAAATCATTCAAAATGGCATTTAACGATAAAGAAGCGCCCAGATAGACATCTAAACGCTTCTTACTTTTCTATTTATTTAATTCCTTTACGATATGGGCTAATTCTTTTAAGATCAATTTATTCATGGCCAACGAAACTGCCCCGGTTGAACCTGGCATAATAAAGATTGCCTTATTATGATAAATCCCGGCAGATGCTCTAGACATCATAGCCGCAGAGCCAATATCTTCGGTATAGCTAAGCATACGAAATAATTCACCAAATCCGATTATTTCCTTTTCGTATAAAGGGAAAATTGTTTCTATGGTCACATCCCGCTTAGCAATTCCTGTACCACCCGTTATTAAAATGACATCCGTATCTTGCTTACAGGCTTCTTCCACAGAAGCTCTTATTTCGGATGGTTCGTCCTTTACAATATGATAGAAAGCAATACGATGCCCGGCCTTCTTTAATAATTCCTTTACTAATTTTCCGCTTTTGTCCGTTGCTCTTGTCCTTGTGTCACTAACCGTCAGCACCGAACAGGATATCGGGATAGACCCGTTTTCTCGATGTTCTTCCGCACTCATAGGTTACCAGTGCTCTTCTCGTACAAATGCTTATACTGATAGTACTTAAGTGCAAATCGAGTGATCTTCCGAGTCGTTTGATAATTCACACCAGCGCCAATCATAATGGAAATGAACGGAACTCCCGAAATTTTCTGTTTGGAAAACAACAAAATAAAAGTCGTTTTTAATAACTGTTTTAATGGTTCATCAATCCAAATCGGTTCTGTAATACGGTCAGGTACATCATAGTAAAATTGCTGATCATCCTTTTGAATATCTTCCATTAAATCTTCCCAACCAAACATCTTCATCCGTTCTGGCATTGTCGCGACATTGAATACTTTCAATGTCTCTAATAGTCCTTTGGGTGATTGAACGTCATATCCAAAAGACATGGCTGTTAGCTGAACAGCACGTAAATTGATTACAAGCATCGCCACAAAGTCACTGGTGATCGCCAATGTTTGCGCAGAACCAGTCACTCCGCCTTGAAATAAAGAGTATAGTCGATGTTTACTTGCTTGTTGCTCGGCCAAGAAGGTAAGTTGATCAATTGGCATTCTTCTCATATCTTCCATTGAATGAATTTGTTCATCCATTGATCTCGCTATCGCTAAAATGCGCTCTGCTGCTTCCTGTTGTAATGCTGTTCCTCTAAGAAGCGAATTTAATTGAAAAAGCCAGTCATCCACTTTTAAAAAAAATTGCTCCTGTACATTTTCCGGTAGCATAGAAAATGCTTTATCAAGCCACTTATCGTACGTGTTTTCTAGATCTGTTGGTTCATATTCAAAAAAACTTTGACGCCATTCATGAAGTTCTTCCCATAGATGCTCCTCTCTCTTACTTAAATTCATTCATAACACCTCAACGATCGTTTTTTATTTTGATAGACGCACAACATCCCTAGCAATCATGATTTCTTCATTTGTTGGAATGACAATGACTTTTACAGGAGAGTGAGGATAATTCACAAACACTTCTTGCCCTCTAATTTTATTTAAATCAGGATCCCAATAAACGCCCATAAATTCAAGACCATTTAATACCTTTGCACGAATCGTCGCGCTATTTTCTCCGATACCTGCTGTAAAAATAATCGCATCTACTCCAGACATTCTTGCAGCATAGGAACCGAGATATTTATGAATACGGTCGGCGAAAATATCAAGAGCTAATTCCGCTCGATGATTTCCATTGTTCGCTTCTAATTCAATATCGCGTAAATCACTGGAAAAACCTGAGACACCTAACATTCCAGATTTTTTATTTAGAACGTCAATCACCTCATCTGCTGTTTTTCCTGTTTTTTCCATTACATACGGAATAAGAGCAGGGTCAATATTCCCTGAACGAGTTCCCATTGTCACACCTGCAAGTGGTGTAAAGCCCATTGATGTATCTAAAGACTTGCCACCTTTAATCGCAGCAATACTAGCTCCATTTCCAAGGTGACAAGAAATGAGTCTTAACTGACTTAGAGGTCGTTCTAATAATTCAGCTGCCCTTTCTGAAACATATTTATGTGAAGTTCCATGGAATCCATATTTTCGGATACCATACTCCTTATAATACTCATAGGGGAGACTATACAAAAATGAATTCTCAGGCATTGTTTGGTGAAAAGCTGTATCAAAAACCGCTACATGCGGTACATCGGGTAATGCCTTTTGAAATTCTTTGATCCCTGTTACATTAGCAGGGTTATGAAGTGGGGCTAGTTCAGATAAGTCTTCAATCTTTTTTAATGTATCCTGATTAATTAAAGCTGAATCACTAAATACTTCCCCGCCATGAACAACCCTATGGCCAACCCCCTCAATCTCATTAAGGGACTGAATCACCCCAAGAGAAATCAATCGATCTAACAATAAGGCAACCGCCTCTTCATGATTTGGAATATCCTTTGTTTCTTTATGTCGATCTGTACCTACACTTATTGTAAATACAGAATCCTTTAATCCAATACGCTCAATCAATCCTTTTGTGATGACCTTTTCTTCCGGCATATCAAAAAGTTGAAATTTCAAAGATGAGCTTCCTGCGTTAACCGCAAAAATTTTAGCCATAAATCATCAGCATCCTTTGTGTCATTAATCATATTTCGTTGTCTAGCTACAGCGCCTAGCAAATTTACGCCGCTGGACAGGCGCCTGCGCTTTTCTTTTGTCTAGCTACAGGCGGTAGGGGCTCGAGGTCAAATAACCTGGAATTCTGGAAGGGAAAAGGCGCCCTTCCAGAATTCCAGAACATTGCTTGTCGCCCCTAGGCAACCGCCTTCCGCTTTTCTTTTTGTCTAGCTCCGGCGACTAGCGACTAGCAAATTTACGTCTTCTTCCTACGATAAGTCAACATCGGTTCGTCCTTCGTCCTCACCGTGTTTCCTTTATCTCGTCAGAAGCCTTTAAATTTGTACGTCGCTAAACAGTCGCCTGCGCTTTTCTTTATTTATTATCTTTAAACCATTTTTCCATTTTCCAAAGCATTTTATCTAGAGCTGCTTTTTTTGTAAGGCTCGGGAGGGATGCCAATAGAACTTCTTTTGGTGCTTTGGTTTCAGGACTTTTCTTTTGCAAAATAAATATGCTTTTTGCTGCTTGATCATTTTTAAAAATCGAAAATGGCAGTTGTAAGACAGCCTGTATATAAGCCGTATCTTTTAAATAATGTTGTAGTTTCTCAGCCTCTTCTGACTCAAATAGTCCATTCGGGATGAGAAAAAACAGATATCCACCTGGTTTTGTATGCCGCAACCCTTGTTCGATAAATAAGTGATGCGCGTAGGCATGTCCTTTCGTTGCCTTCAATTCATATTCGGAGGCTTGTGCGTCATTAGGATAATATCCAACAGGTAGATCACACACTACAAGGTCTACGGGATCAATGAACAGTGGAGCTAAGGCATCCTGATGAAAAAATTCTGTTTGCTGTCTTTGTAAGTTGGCCCCAATAAAAGCCAAGCGAATCAAAATCTCATCCACCTCTACACCGAAAGATTCAATCGCAGAGGTTTGCTCATACATGTTCAAAACAGTGGATAATAAGTTACCTGTACCAACGGCAGGATCCAGGATAGATAATTGCTTTCGATCCCCGATAAACTTCTGTGTTAAATAGCCTATCAATAAACCAATGGAGTCAGGCGTCATTTGATGATTGGTTTGTGTCGTACCTTTCATACCCTTTAAAATCGCTAATTGATACGCTCTTCGAATTTCTTCAGATGTATAAGAAACAAGGTTCAACTCCGCATATTCTTTCTCAAGTCTTTTTTTGCTAATTTCGCTTAAGCCTTCCTGCAGAATTTTATCTTGGAATAAATTATCACCAGTTTCAGCTAAAGCCTCTAAATAAGTAAAAGCCAATTCTTCTTGCAAAATCATTGATGATTGATCAAAGATGGTAAAAAGCTTTTCAGTTAAAGAAATAGACAATATAAAACCTCCCATCCATGCATTCAATCCTATCATGCTACGTAATAGTTTCTGGCAGATATTCACCATTCTATACATGGATCTTTTCTTTATCCCGGATCAACTGGCAGTAAGCCCCCCATCTCAAGAATTCAAGGGGAACAAGAATTAAAAGTGAGGGGATCAACTGCCAAGTTTCACTTTATCTCTAGTTTAGCTTTCACAAGGGATGGAAACAAGGAAAAAGTACGCATTTATCGAAGTTCGCACTTTTGTGAAATGTTTAACATATGAAAGGGGATTCTTTTAAGCGCTTAAAAGAATTCTTGGTTGGTAAACAAAAGATTTTCAAAACAAAAAACTCCGGGATGGCCCCGAAGTTCATCTTCATCTTATTTTGCTGCTTTCGCCGCGTCCAAGGCGCTGTCATAATCGGGGTGGTTGGTGCCCTCACTAACATATTCTGTGTACACTACTTTATCATTGCTATCAATGATAAACACACTACGAGCAAGGAGACGCAATTCTTTCATCACCACTCCATATGCTTCACCAAAGGAAAGATCACGATGATCTGAATAAATTTTAGCGTTGCCAAGATCATTTTCTGCCGCCCAACGTGCTTGTGCAAATGGAAGGTCTGCCGAAATCGTTAGAACTTGAACATTATCGAGTTTCGCTACTTCTTCATTAAAACGCTTTGTTTGTGCGGCGCAAACTCCAGTGTCCACAGATGGGACAACACTGATCAATCGTACTTGTCCTGCGAAATCGCTCAATTTCACTTCTGATAGATCATTTGCAAGTACAGTAAAATCTGGGGCCTGATCTCCAACTTTCACTTCTGTTCCAACCAAAGTCATTGGAGTTCCCTTAAAAGTAACAGTTGCCATGGATAATTCCTCCTTTAAAGTAAGTATGTTCTAATCATTGACTATATTTTGCTATGATGCAAGTATTAAACCCTATTTTGAAAATTTAAAATGGGGCTGTCCAGAAAGTCGTTGAAAAACGACTTCCTGTGACAACCTTTCCTATTTTTACTAAAAATACATACAAAAAAATCGCCCTTTCTAGTAGAATGAAGTTACCACACAACACTCAAGAAAGGA